>NZ_AUNI01000020.1:300000-405540 GCF_000447795.1 Bacteriovorax sp. Seq25_V
TGCAAATTTTCCAGTAAGGTCGAGGTGCATAAGCCATAGCTTTGTTTTAAGACCTAAAGTAATATGTTCTTTATCAAGAGCAGTTTTAAAAGTTAGACCAACTCTGTCTTCCCAAACGTGCATTCCCCAGTCTGAACCAACATAGAAACCATCTGCAAGATCATATCCTGATCTCTTATGTATTCCTGCATATGGAGACATTTTAAAGAATGAAACTTTGTAGTCTGCCTGACCATGAAGTCTGATTAGGGGATCTGTTCCAAAATCAGGAGTTGCACCATTATCTTCAGAAGACATTTCCGCAAGTTTTAATTCTTCAACTGAGAAGAATGCAGAGTAATTTGAATTCTTGTATCCAAATCTATAGTCAACAGCTGCGTTGATAAGTGTGTTTTCTGTTACGTCAAGACCAGCAGAATCCCCAAGTAGTAGGGCCGCGTTAGCCGTTTTATTAACATCAATTCTTCCTAGACCATAAAGACCAAATGTCCCAAAGAAGTGCTCACCTTTAGTGTAATCGAACCAAAGACCAGCTTTAGCTTCAACCTTTGCATAGACATCGATCTTTGGAAGTTCTTTTGTTGTACTTGCAATACTTGCGATATAAGGAATTTTTTCAATACCTGCATCTTTAATTTGATCTCTTTCAGCTGTCGTAATATAGGTTGGAACACATACTACAAGAAGATCATCACCATCACTTGGAGTGGCTCCAGAAACACAGTTTAGTATTTTATCAACAGCTCCCTGTGGTACACCGTCAATATTTCCGATTTGTTGAACTAATGTTGTAAAGTTTGCTGTCTCTTTTTGCGGCGTTAGAATTGCCATAAGTCCTGCATCAACTCTTAGATTTGGTTCAAAGTTAATATCAAATGCGTTGAATGAGAAAATTGGAATCCCAAATCCAAACCTTGCTCTTAGCACTTGTTCCTTGTCATAATATTTTTCGAGAATTTTATTTGCTTCATCAATTTGTTGATCAGTTGTCCCTTCAAGCTTACCAATTTTTTCAGCATCATCTTTTAGATCCATGGCATCTGTTGTAACAGCTCCATTAATATCAAGGTAAAAGTTGTGTCCGAAAGGTCTCAACATTTCCATTGTTTTAAACCTATCATCAATTAGTTTTGCTCTGTCTACGATGTCATAAGAAAGTACATTTTGCGTTAAGCAAATTGTAGCTAAAACACCTAGTGAGATTTTTTTGAAATTAATCTTCATCCTAAATCCTTTGTTTGTTTCTCTGCTATGAAAAATTTATTTATAACACATCATATAAACAGGTTCGTTTTTAGGGTAGAGGGAAGATTTTTATCCTTTATTTATAATAACTTAAGACTTTTGTTGGTCTTTTTACACAGAGCTTTCTTAAAACTATCAATGAGGGACTAACTATGCTAAATATCGTCGGGATAAAAGATTAAATTTGTAGGAGATTAA
This sequence comes from Bacteriovorax sp. Seq25_V, assembly GCF_000447795.1. NCBI lineage: Bacteria > Pseudomonadati > Bdellovibrionota > Bacteriovoracia > Bacteriovoracales > Bacteriovoracaceae > Bacteriovorax > Bacteriovorax sp. Seq25_V. The sequence continues at coordinate 301,444 of NZ_AUNI01000020.1, forward strand.
AGTGGCAAAGGAATTTGTTGATATTCTTGATGTTGAAATGTTTGGATACTATTTCAAAGAAAATCATTTGGTGAAACCAACTGATGTACAGCACCAAGCTATTCCACCGTTTGTGGAAGGAAAGAGTCTTCAAGTATTAGCAAAGACTGGTAGTGGGAAGACTCTCTCATATTTATTACCTCTCTTTCAAATGCTAAAAGCAACAGAGAATGATGTAAAAGCTAAGAAGGGAAGCCCTCGTGCTGTTATCGTTGTTCCAATTAAAGAGCTTGCAACTCAAGTTCAGGATGAAGCAAAGAAAATTTCTCATCATATTAAGCAGCGCGTGCGTGTTGCGATGGGTGGAGATAAAGGAAAGGCCGTTCAATCATTGAAGGGGCAAACTTTTGATATCCTTATCGGTGGTCCAGGTCGTATTAAGTCAATGCTTGATAAGGGCGAGATTAACTTTGATAATCTCGATTGCTTTATTGTTGATGAAGCCGATCAACTTCTTGATATGGGTTTCATGACTGATATGAAAGGAATAAGAAAACATTTTAAAGGGCCATACCAAGCAGCTCTTTACTCTGCAACGAGTGCTGAGGCCTTTGAAACTTTTAAAACAGAATTCTTTTCAGGACATATTTTTGAAAATGTAAACGTCGGTATTACTAATGCTCTTGTTAGTAAGATCGATACCTTTAACATCACACTCAATTATCAAGAAAAGAAAGTGATGCTTGAGCAATTTCTTAAAAAAGAGGCCAAGGGCAGCGGTGTTATTTTTCTTAACCAGAAAGAGAGTGTTGTTGAAATATATGACTTCTTAAAGAATAATTTTAAGGATCTTAAAATTCATGTTCTTCATGGTGATATGAGTGCTAAAGATAGAAAGGCATCTTTTGAAAGTTTTAGAACAATAGGTGGAATCCTAGTCACTTCTGATATGGCCGCTCGTGGTATTGATGTTAAGGGACTTGCTTGGATTCTTAACTATGACTTACCATTTGAAGCTGTTTACTACGTTCACCGTAGTGGGCGTGTTGGTCGTAATGGTGCTTATGGAAAAGTTTATAACTTTGTAACGAATAAAGATATGCCACTAATTGGCCGTATCAATGAAGCAATTCAAGGCCAAACTGCCTTAAAAATTGATTCAATTGCAATCAGAAAGAATGCTTTTGCTAAAGGTGGACAAGCACCAGCGAAGAAAGCTGCCAAGAAAGTAGCAAGACGTGATACAGCACCTAAAAGAACTCCAAGATTTGCCAAGAAAAATACAAAGAAGACAACGAAGAAAGTTGGAGTGAAAACAACGAAGAAAGTAACGAAGGCTTCAACAGCAAGGCCAACTCGTAAGGTGACAAAAAGATCGAATAAGAGAACATAATTTCCTTTTTTTAAAACTAGTTTTTTAATATAGAATAGTCCTATGAGAATTTTAATTTTTATAGGACTTTTTCTTTTTATGGCCGGTTGTTCAAAGGAGGAAACTTACACTCCTCAGGACATGTTCTTTATGGCCTATAACTTTGATAATTCAATTGAGGAAGTTCGTATTGCGGCTTCTGATCCCTCAAAGAGTGTGAAGTGTAGTTCTTACGGAGAGGGTTGTATTGAAGGTTCCCCTAAAAGATTCAAAGTTAGATTAGTCGAAATGATTGTCGCTCAATATCATACGAAAAAAGGTGCTTGTCTGGCAGCTTTAAAAATTGATCAATATTATGTAAGAAATTGGCTACTGGATGATGTAAAAGGTGAGCCCGTTTTGGAGAGTTTTGTGAAGGAAGTGTATGATGCAAAGAACCCACAGTCCGAGAAGGACTGTGAGTAATTATATCTATTTATTTTAGACAAACCTTTTCAAAAGTATCAACAGGCTTATCCTGATTTCCTTGATAGCTATGCCCGCCAAGAACACCAAGACAATCTCCAAGTTTTACAACTTGTGAGAAGCCTTTATATTCTTTTAAGTACCTACCACTGTGTATCCAGTGCTTCTTAGTAAAATCATATTCATAGATATGTGGAATATATTCATATTCCCACTGGCTTAGCTTAAACATCCCTCCAAACACAAATGCCGTATCTCCAATTGTTCCACTCGCAGGGGCGAATGTTGCAAATGGTAGTTTTGGAAGCTCTGAAAAAGTTTTGGTCTTAGGATCAAAAACAGTGAAGTTATCAAGAAGCGCGAAATGACTTCCGCCCTCTGAGATTCCACCAACTAAGTGAATCTTTCCATTTTTTACAAAAGAGTTAAATGCTCTTCTCTTAAGTGGAAGTTTTACTTCAAGAGTTTCCCAAGTATTCTTTTCAAGATCGTATACATCAATCTCATCGTGGAATGTTCCATCAATATCATCTTTAAACTTTGGTGTAGAGTCCCATCCTCCAAGTAGATAAACTTTATTCCCAATTCTTGATACGGTATTGGAAGATCTTTTTCTTGGCATCTCAGAGATTTCTTCCCATGTATTTGTAAGTGTATTATATCTTTCAACTACTGAAAGCGATTTCCACTTCGGAAGAGTTGTTTCTTCGTAAGCAAATCCTCCAAAAGCATAAATATAGTGCTTATAGGCCGCTAACTGAAATCCGTGCGAAGGATAAATTCTTGGCGCCATATTCGTCCAAGTCTTAGTTTTTAGATCATATGCAGTCACTCGTCCTGTAAATGACTCTGGTGGGTATGTGTGCTCAGCACCCTGGTGACCACCTGCTACATATACTTTTCCGTTTAGTTCTATTGTTCCAAATGATGATCTTGGTTCGCCAATTAATTTTGGAAGCTGCTCAATCTCAATATTGATATTCCCCGAAACCTGAGGTGCATAGAAACTAGTTCCTGGTTTAGAAATTAGAAGAACTTCCTGGTTTAGCCCTTCTGACCATGATTTGAAGGATTGTGTGTAGATTGAGAAAACACCATTTTCAAGACGATCTGAGGTATAAAGTAGATTTCCTTTTGCATCAAATGATGGTGAAAAATCTCTGTCTTGGTGAGTAGTTACTTTTATCGTTTGTTTGGTAAAGCGATCATAGATATGAATGTCCCAGTTATCATTTTCTTTAGAAGTATAAGCAATGTACTTTTCATCTTTAGAAAGTGACGGTGACATTCCTTTCCCAATAACTTTCTTGTCATTATTTAGAATATCAAAAATAACAATTTCTTTTTCTGTATTATTTCTTTGATAGATAAGGACCTCTCCACTTTGAAATGGAACAGGGAAGTAAGAAGGAAGTTCTTCATTAATATATGTGATATTTTGATTCTTATCAGTTGTATTTATAAAACCGATTTTTGACTTCATTGAAAAGAAAATCATCGAGTCTTGCTTTGAAAACTTTGGTTGTAGAATAAAGCTCTTGTCCGTGTAAGTAGAGTCAGTTCCTAGACTTAAGTTCTTCACCGTAAGAACTAGTGAGTCTTGATCACTACCTTTTACGAAAGTGACTTTTTGTCCATCACTTGAGATACTCGGATATAGATTCCATTCTTTATCACTTTCAAGAATGGTGTAATCTTTTTGATTTGTAGATAGACCAATATGTTTGCCTTTTGAATCTTCTACAAGAAAAACCATTTTTGCTGCCTGGACACTCAGGCCAGAACATAGAACTGTAGCAAGAATGAATGATTTAAAATTCATAAAACTCCCCAATAAAAATTTACGATAAATAACGATATGAATAGGAGTTTGATATGTCAAACTACTTCGCAGAAAAGTAGTACTTAATGAATGCTGCTTCGAATAAATCAATCTTGGCCAGCCATCTTTGATTAAAGCTTTTTGTTTCTTCAGACTGGTGTTTTGAGAGGTTCTCTTTGAATAGAACAATCCAACGACCTACCTCTCCGCGTCTTATTTTTAGGTATTCATGAATTTTAAGAACATTTGGACGATTAAACTCAGGGGTGTGTCCTTCGATTAACTGCGATGCCCAGAAGTCTACAACTTTTGGAATATGGTCTTCAAATGCCCCGAGATCAGAATGAATAGTTTTATGGCCATTTGGGTCTGAGCTGATCTTTCTAAAGTGATAGCCAATGAAGACATCATTAATTGCGATCGCGTAGAAGCTTCTAACTACTTGTAATATATGATCTTTTTCACTATTCATAAAAAATATTTGTCCGAGTATAAAGTTCGGTTTTTAAAAGCCGACAAAATAAGTATGAAAAAACTAATACTAATACTCGTTTGCATGGCATGGTCTGCTTATACTTATTCTGCCGATATCAAGATTCTATCACAAGGTGCATGTTGGGCACAGGATGAATCTGACACATTGAAAGTTTCTTCTTTCAATGAACATTCTAGTTATGTCGTCGATAAGAATTTTCTTGGGCCGTTGATTCAGCGCCTAGAAAAAAATAGTGTAACTGTCTCAGATATTACGAATATAGATTCTTATATTCACTGTTCTGGCCTAGGTCTTCGCCACGTTTTTAAAGTTTCGACTGCTAATGATCAAAACTTTTGTGTCTGGGGACAGTATAAAAAAGGAGAGTTATCTATTCTTGATTTTGATCTTGCTGACTCTTATCAGGGCATCTGTGATGGTGTCGTCGCAAATAAGCTTATTGTCGGTCCTGCGAATGGGTTTACCATTGAAGACATCTCTTCTGAGGTAGAATCTTATGGATATAAAGTTGTGGCAAAGAGTCCATTATATAAGGATATTTCATCAATAACTCTTGAGGTCGAGAGTAATGAGATTTTCAAAATTCATACGCTACTAAAAGCTTCAAAAACTATCCGAGTTGTAGACTTGGTGACAAGACAGAGGCCAATTGGTGAGGCGATGTTTAGTGAAGCTCTTTCCTATTCTTCTAAATAGGCTTACTTTGTAAAATCTACAAAGAAGCCTACTATTTTCCAAACCAGCTAGATTTTATTGTATACGTAGTTATCAATTACTTAACTAGGATACAATTATATGAAAGCAATTCTTTTCAGTTTTTTATGCCTCTCAACTCTTGCAAGCACAGGTATTAATGTAAAGGTTAGCGATGGTCTAACAGCACAGTGTAAAACAAAAGCAGATATACAAAGATATAAATTTGGAGCATATAAAACTTCGCTAAATTCAGTTTCAGTTTCTAATGAAACTGCTGACTTCAATGTCAATGTAAAGTTTCTAACTTGCCAATCAGAGGGGGAAGAAATTGGATTCTCTGAAATTGCTCCTCTAAGTACTTTAAGCTACAAAGTTGTAACAATGGATAGGGAAGTAAGAGAAGTTATAGCACAACCTGAAGAAGTTAAGGTTATTGCTTACAGAGATGGTGTTTTCAAAAAGATTGCAGAAGTAGTACTCGCAAATGATTCAACACAAGATCTTGATCTCGATATTAAAATTGAAGACTTATTATCACTGGAAGAAATTTCTTCTTTAAACGAAGGAAAAGTAATTACAGGTAACTTTGATTACCAGGTACAGAAATTAGTAAGAATTAACGATTCAAAATATGCTAATACAATTAACTTTGGAGCTTTCAGAATCCACTTCAAAGCAAGTTTAGATGCATCTAACTCAATTAAAATCGAAACTTTAAAATAAAAAAAAGGCTTCCGTAGGGAAGCCTTTTTTGATTATCTTTTTCCAAGTTCTTGAATTGTTTTTCCAAGAGATTTTGACTTCTTCTTAAAGAAGTTATTATTCTCCTCAAGCTCAGCTTCTTCTTTACAGTTGATACAAAGTTCCGCTGTCGGACGTGCATTAAGCCTGTCATAACCGATCTCTGCATCACAGTCATCACATAGCCCAAATTCGCTACGGTCAATTTTAAGAAGAGTTTTATTAATTTTTTTGAGATAGAAATTCTCTCTGTTTTTAAATCTGATTTCTTGAGAAGTTTGTGCGTTGATAGAAGCCTCATCGACTGGGTCGAAAAGTTCATTCTTGTCCATACAGTACTGATCTTTAGAAGAATTCTTATTCAGGATTCTTTCCTTATCAGCAAGAAGCTTGTCCTTAAGGTTTTTAATTTGTTCCTCGGACAGATAAGAGTTTGCTCTTGTCATACTATCCACTCCTGTTGTCATGTCTCGCTCTAATTTTTAATCCGTCCTTGTCTTAAAATTTAAAGCTAAAAGTTTGTTGTTTGTGTGTTGCAAATGAATTTACAGAACTTTACATGTGTTAGTAAAAGGTATTTTTCTTACAAAGATTTACAGTGCACGAGAATTCAGGGACTTAGGTAAGTCCTTCGGGATAGATTTTTCGCAATACGGGCAGAATTTCCAAAATTGTAGGTCATATTCGCTATGACACGACTCGCACTCTATCACATATTCTAAATCAGCAAAGAGTTCATTATGAGCTCCTGTAAAGATTTCAGGACGCATCGCGCGTATTGTTGTAGGATGTGCGCGGTATGTTCCAGGTATCGATTTATTGGGAACAAATTTGGCCGGGGAAACAGACTTATCTGGAAATATTTGTACTTGGATTTCCGCCTCTGCTTGAGAATTATACATTCTTTGTTCAACTGCATTTTTTGCGGCCATTAATCTTTCATATTGTTGCTGTGATTCGAAATCTTTACTCATCTATTTCCCCATCGTCTCTCTAGTAACTCGATAATCTGTTTTGCTGCTTTCTTGTGCGAGTTAAAGCTTGCAAGCATTCCTGGTTTCGCTTTTAAAACGTCTGGCTTTAAAATGATGGACTGTGAACCAAGTGATTCAATTAGCCTCAGGGTCCATTCTAAAGTCTCTGAGGAGTTAGTTTTTAACATATGCTTTAAAACTTCGAGAAAGTCCATTGAGACACGATTAGAATTCTTGTGAGAGGCTTCAATAATATGCTTTCTAGCAACTCCTAGCGTGAGAACTGAGATTTCTTCATCGTTACAGTTTTTAAGTGTGTGAGAGATATTTTCTTGGTGTATAAGGTTTAATGAATTCGTATTATCGAGAATACAAAGTATTTTAAAAAGTTCTTGAAAGTTTTGAGACTCGTTTATTTGCGACCATTGATTTTTTAGTACCACATGGTCTTCTGTTGTGAGGTGCAGGTGAGGACGAATATCCTGCTTCAACTTTTCGATGACTTCATTAAATACGTTATCAATATTCACTAATTAATCCTCAACTTCCCATGTATGATCACTTAAAAGTTTAACACGTCCTTCATAGCTTTTAAATGGCATTGACTTTCCCCATTCTGAAGGTGAAATCATTGATAGGACAGTATTTCCATCTTCCTTGTTGTAAACAAAGTATGATTGGCCAATAATTGGATCAAAAGGAATGTGCGCCTGATAGATAATCTCTGACATATAAACACGTTTTTTCAAAAGCTCCATTTGCTCCATTAAAGGCGCCATCTGATCGACGATTTGCTTAAATTCGCGCTTGGTCTGCTCTTGCATGGCCGCGATGGCACGAGACTTCTGCTTGCCGATATCTTCTGGGTTTATCAATGCTGAACCGCGATCATGGGCGTACTGGAGGATCGAAGGCAGTGCCGCAACTTGTGTCTTTAGCCTGTCTAGGTCAATTTTATCGACGTCTATTTCTCTTGTTTCTTCATTTTTTTTCATCAGAACCCTGTGTTAATAGGCTTGTTACTATGTATCTCTTACCTAAAGTATATGATAACTCTGTAAGTTATGCTATATGTAGGCCTATGGATAAGAAGTATCTTATAAACTCCATTTATCGTGCGACTGAAGGCGAAGGTGTTCACCTTGGAACTCCTCAGGTTTTCGTGCGTTTTCAAGGCTGTGCTATTGGTTGCATTAACTGCGACTCAATGGATACATGGGAGTTTGCTGGTGATATGTTATCACTTGAAGATATTTGGGAAAAGCTTGTCGAAGAAACATATAACTTAAAAATAAAACGTGTTTCTATAACAGGAGGAGACCCTCTTCATCCAAAACATGAGCCACAAGTTTTAGAGCTTGCAGGTTTTTTAAAAGAGAAAGGTTTCTTTGTTAATATTGAAGCTGCTGGTTCAAGAGTTGTTCATACAATTTTTGATTTAATCGATTTTATTAGTTTTGATTTTAAGACACCATCTACAGGAGTTAAGACTAGAGTTTCAAATATTGTCACACTTAATAAACAGTATCCTGGAAAATTTCAAATAAAGGCCGTCATTGCTGATGAAAGAGATTTTTTGGCGACATATGATGCTTATAATGAAGTTCTCGCACAAAGTGAATCAATGGATTTTCCTTGGGTTCTTACTCCATGCTACGAGCCTGAAGAAGAATTTCCAATGGAGAGATTTCAAAATATTTTGGCGATGAATGAAAAATACGGAAGCCTTTTTCGTGTTATCGGCCAACAACATAAGTGGGTATTTGGAGCTGACAAAAAGCAGGTTTAAGCTTGTGTTCTTGCCTCAATCATTGATGTTCCATACTGCTTAATTGTACTTATTGTTAGAATAGAGTAGTTAAACTCTTCTGCTTGTTTGGAATCCTCATCTTCAAAACCGTTACAAATAACTACCAGTTTTGAATCTCCTGGAATTTTCTTTAAAGCTACTTTGATAATACCACGAACTTTAGCAATATCAGGTGCGCAATATACTACGTATTTTTTATCTTTCTTGCTTGCGGTAAAGTGCCAAAGATTTGCCTTGTTTTTGGATATAACAACTTCATAAAGGTAACTTTTAAATACCATCGAACAATTTGTTATTAACTGATCTACTTTTTGTTTCTTATTATTCATTATTAATATTATATAAAAAAAAAAGAATTTTTCCTCATAATTTTAAGAAGAAAACAATTCCTATTTTATAGATCGATGGATGTTTTTAGTCAGTTACTTAAGAAGTTTTGGAGAGCTTCCTCTATTTAAACCTTTTTTAAATTGAAACTTCTCACCAAGTGCACGACCTATATTTGATGCCATGGCATCTGTTTTCTTTGCTGAAGTGTAACTCGCGCGCACTTTGGGGTAGACGCGGTTTACATGAATAGTGAGTTCATTTTTTGTTAGAGTTAATTCCTTACTTCTAGCTGTTTGATAAATATGTTCTTTCAAATTCTTTGATATAGTAGAACAGAAAGCTCGAGTAAAAGAATTCTTTGCAACAATGCCCTTGAGTTTTGAATTTTCCTTTTTCAGATTCTTCCAGATTGATTCTATTGAAAGAGACAAGTAATTGGCCATATATTCAGCAACGGTTACATTAACTCTTGATCCAACGACTTCAAGATATCCTCCTCCACGTCCTTGATTAAATATAGGGTAGACTTGAAAGCTTTGAAGAACTTCGTAGAGACCATCATGGAGGGCATTCTTTCTGGTGAAACTTGCAACTCTAATAACGTAAGTCTCTTCTGTATCTTTGGTATGCTCATCACATTGGACTATTGATTCAAGATTATGTTTGGCAATGAGGTCGTTGGCCTTGATTGTTGCAAGATTTGCTTCATGCTCATTTGATGAGTTTGATAATTTTAAAAGCTTATTAATTTTTTCAAGAATCTTTTGGTCTTTCTCTCGTTCTGGAATAACTTCTTCAAGCATGATTTTTGATTTTGAAAAATTTGGATCCCAGCCATATCGTTTAAATACTTCCCTAAACTCAATTCCGTGGGTTTTGACATCATCACCATGAAAGATATGGCATAGAAAGTGTGCTACTTCGTGTCGTAGGACATTTTTAATAATTTCATCATCTATTTTGAACATTAAATTTTTATTCAGGGCAATCTGATAAATTGTTGGGTCATAGAAACCTAGTATTTTTTCATGTTCAAAGCATACAAAGTGCAAAGGGTAGTATGTACGATTGTACAGTAATCTCTTTCCAGAGTAGGGAAGAGAGACTTCATTCGCTAAAATTTCTTTGGCAAGAGCTTTAACTTTTTTTAGAAATGTTTCTGTCGTACTTGAATAAATAAACATTAGTAAATTATTATACTCAGTATTTTACTGAGCATCCGTAAGGTTTGGTTCTTTTAACTCTGACTTCGTTTCCTTGAGCAAGATCTTTTATCGCACTCTTTACGTAGTTCTCGGCAGACTTTATATCATCCTTATCTGCACTGGCAATGCTATCGATGGCACCCATATAAAGAATTTTACCAGTTTCAGAGATTATAAAAATCTCTGGTGTCGTCTTCGCATTATAAAGCCTTCCTACTTTTCCATCTGTATCAATTAGCATGGCATTTGCGTTCGACCTCTCATATTTTAAGCGGTCATGTGCATAAGCCGCATTTGGGATATATCCTTGCTTGTCTATGTTTGAAGAATTGATAGATAGCCATATAAAACCTTTAGATATTGCAAATTTCTGTGTCTCTTGCATATTACTAGAGTCGTAATGCTTTCTAACAAATGGGCAACCATGGTTATACCATTCAAGAATGACTTTTTTTCCGCGATATTCTTTAAGTGAAACCAGTTTTCCCTGATCGTTTAAAACAGTGAAGTCTGGAGCATTATCGCCAGGAGAGATGGCCATTATTTTAAAAGAGAGTAGTAGTGTTATTATTATCTTCATATAGAAATCATAGCATATAAAAAAGCCTAGCAAATAATTGCTAGGCCTTTTATATGTTAATTTTTTGTTAACTTTAAAAAATTAAACAGTTGGTTTTGTTTTTGACGTAACAGCAGCTTTTAAGAATTCTCTATTCATTCTTGCGATATTAGAGATATCAATTCCTTTCGGGCATGATGCTTCACATTCAGCTTCGTTAGTACAGTTACCAAATCCAAGGTCATCCATTTTCTTAACCATGTTTTGAACACGTTGAGCAGCTTCTTCTTTACCTTGTGGTAAAAGAGCAAGTTGAGATACTTTTGCAGAAACAAATAGCATTGCAGAAGCATTCTTACATGAAGCAACACACGCACCACAACCGATACAAGCAGCTGCATCCATTGCAAGGTCAGCGTTTTCTTTTGAAACTAGAATTGAGTTAGCATCTTGTGCGTTACCTGTATTAACAGAAACGAAACCACCTGCAGCGATGATATCATCAAGAGCTGATCTATCTACCATAAGATCCTTGTGCACAGGGAATGCTTTCGCTCTCCATGGCTCGATAACGATAGTATCACCATCGTGAAACTTTCTCATGTGTAGCTGACAAGTTGTTGTTTCAGACTCTGGTCCGTGAGCTTGACCGTTAATCATTAGAGAACACATCCCGCAGATACCTTCTCTACAGTCATGGTCAAACGCTACTGGATCAACACCTTTTGCAACAAGTTGCTCGTTAAGAACGTCAAGCATTTCAAGAAAAGATGCATCTGTTGATACACCTTCAATTGTATAGTCTTCCATTCTACCTTTTTCTTTATTATTTTTTTGACGCCAAACTTTTAAGTGAAGCGTTAAACCTTTATCGTGAGTATTTCCCATCTTCTACCTCTTACTTGTAAGATCTTTGAGTTAGAGCAACGTTTGTAAACTGTAGCTCTTCAATATTTCTAATTGGCTCAGCTTCGTCACCAGTGTATTCCCAAGCAGCAACATGACAGTATTGCTCGTCATTTCTCTTTGCTTCGTTTTCATCTGTTTGTGACTCTTCTCTGAAGTGACCACCACAAGACTCTGGTCTCATTAATGCATCTCTTGCCATTAGCTCACCAAGTTCTAAGAAGTCAGCTACGCGATTTGCTTTTTCAAGTTCAACGTTGATTCCTTCTGCAGTACCAGTAACTTTAACATCTTTCCAGAATTCTGAACGAAGGTTTTTGATTGCAGCGATTGCTTTCTTTAACCCTTCTTCATTTCTTGCCATTCCAACGTATTCCCACATGATATTTCCAAGCTCTCTGTGGAATGTATCTACAGATCTTGTACCGTTGATAGAAAGAAGTTTTGAGAATCTTTCTTTAGATGCGTTTAGTGCCTTATCAAATTCAGGGTGATCAGTTCCAACTTTTTTACCCATCATCTTTTCTTCTACAAAGTAGTTACCAAGAGTGTATGGAATTACGAAGTAACCATCAGCAAGACCTTGCATAAGAGCTGAAGCCCCAAGTCTGTTTGCTCCGTGATCCGAGAAGTTTGCTTCACCAAGAGCGAAACAACCTGGAACAGTTGTCATCAGGTTATAGTCAACCCATAGACCACCCATTGTATAGTGAACCGCTGGGTAAATTCTCATTGGAACTTTGTAAGGGTTATCATCAGTAATTCTTTCGTACATATCAAAAAGGTTACCGTATCTTTCTTTAATAGCTGCTTCACCGTCTCTCTGAATCGCTGCTGCGAAATCAAGATAAACTGCTACACCAGTGCTACCAACACCTTTCCCTTCGTCTACTGCTTCTTTTGCGTTTCTTGAAGCAACGTCACGTGGAACAAGGTTACCAAAAGATGGATACTTCCTCTCTAGGTAGTAATCTCTTTCTTCCTCTGGAATCTCATTTGGAGCTCTCTTATCACCTTGAGCCTTTGGAACCCAAACACGTCCATCGTTTCTTAGTGACTCAGACATAAGCGTAAGCTTAGACTGGAAGTCTCCGTGAACTGGAATACAAGTTGGGTGAATTTGCGTATAACAAGGGTTAGCAAACATCGCACCTTTCTTATAAGCTTTCCAAGCTGCTGAGCCGTTTGAGGCCATTGCGTTTGTTGAAAGGAAGAATACGTTTCCGTATCCACCAGTACAAAGAAGTACAGCATCAGCAGAGAATTTTTCGAATTCACCAGTGATAATATTTCTTGTGATGATACCACGAGCTTTACCTTCAACAGTAACAAGCTCAACCATCTCTCTTCTTGTGTACATTTTTACTTTACCCTTACCAACTTCTTTTTGAAGAGCAGAGTAAGCACCTAGAAGTAACTGTTGACCAGTTTGTCCTCTAGCATAGAAAGTTCTTGAAACCTGTGCTCCACCAAACGAACGGTTAGAAAGAGTCCCACCGTACTCACGTGCGAAAGGAACACCTTGAGCAGCACACTGGTCAATAATGTTATTTGAAACTTGAGCGAGACGATAAACGTTTGCTTCTCTTGCTCTATAGTCTCCACCTTTTACAGTGTCATAGAAAAGTCTCCAAACTGAGTCACCATCGTTAGGGTAGTTCTTAGCAGCGTTAACACCACCTTGAGCTGCAATCGAGTGAGCTCTTCTTGGAGAGTCTTGAATACAGAAACAAGAAACTTTGTAACCAAGCTCTGCAAGAGTTGCAGAAGCAGATGCTCCAGCAAGACCAGATCCAACGACGATTACTTCAAATTTTCTCTTATTAGCAGGGTTAACAAGTTTCATATTGAAACGGTGGTTATCCCATAATGTTCTAATATCTCCTTGAGGAACTTTGCCATCAAGTTTTTTAATGTCAGTCATTATTTAACTCCTTGAAGGTGGCAAAAAATAGGCAGTGCAGAGTAACCAAGAGTTACTAAAACACCAAATGCCTTAGATGCACATTTGATTAAACAGTTGTATTTTGGGTGGTTAAAACCAATTGATTGAAAAGCTGACCAGAAGCCGTGACTAACGTGAATTCCTAGTGCGATCATACAAAAGATATACCAAGCAACGTTTACTGGAGATATGAAATACTCAACAACAGTCTTGTATAGATCTCTCATTTCAACACCACCAACAGTTGCAGTATAAACTGGCCCAAATTTAAAGTTGATAAGGTGGAATACTAAGAAAGCAAGAATGATGATACCAGTGTATGGCATTGTTGAAGAAGCGAAAGTCGCTCCACGTCCTGTCTTTTGTTTGATGTAATAATTTTGTGGTCTTGCTGCCTTGTTCTCGATTGTAAGCTTAAGCGCAAGTCCAATGTGCGTTAAGAAGATCGATGCAAGAATAAATTCTGCAACGTAGATCAATGGGTTAGTAATAAGAGCATGTGCATACTTGTTAAATGCATCTGATCCAACATAAATGAGACAGTTACCAGCTAAGTGTGAAAGTAAAAAACCACACAGCATTAGTCCAGTAATTCCCATTACCTGTTTCTTCATCACTGAAGAATTTAAGTAAAAACGTAAAGACATAGGTCTGTTTCCCCTTGTGAATTAATATTTAAAAAAAATGAAATATGCTTAAGTATAGACCTATAATTATGAATGGTTAAGCGATTTTTCTTAGGCAAATGCGTTACTAAAGTAAGACAAAATTTAGCCTATTTAAATAAATAACCTTCCATGTAGATAAAGAAGGGGCTTTAATCTTAAGTAATTGATTATTTAACCCGATTCGTGAATTAATTATTTATAAAAAAAATGGATTTATCTTGTTAATGCTTGAAGAAAGAACATTAAAAAACTTCTTACTGTTAAATATTACTGTCGCGTGTCTTTATTTTGTGTTCGGACGCCTAGCGGTATTATTGGCAATCCCTCCTGGGTACGCTACTGCGGTTTGGCCTTCTGCTGGAATTGCATTTGCATTCATGGTCCAGTTTGGGATGAGAGTTGCTCCTGGAGTTTTTCTAGGTTCCTACTTGCTTAATTTTGTTACAGTTCTCTTAAGCTTCGAGAATGTAACACTTAGTCAGGTTATGCTTCCTGCTGTAATAGGACTTGGTGCAGTTTCTCACCCTGTAATTGCGATAACTTTATTAGATATTTGGAAAATTAGAATCAAAGATTTAATAAACTTGAGAGAAATAATTGGCGTGATCATATTGGGGGGGTTCTGTGGATGTATCCTAAGTGCCAGTTTTGGAACTTTTGGTCTTTTTGCTTTTGAATTTATTACACTTGATGAATTTTCAAGAAACTGGTTCACGTGGTGGGCTGGTGATACGCTTGGTGTTTTAACTTTTTCTCCTATCACGCTTTTACTTTTTAATAATTATCGAACAAACCGGTCCCGTATTTTTGCTGTAGGTATCCCGTTATTTCTTGCATTCGTGGTGTCTGTATTTATTTATATTAAGTCATCTTTTAGTGCACTCGAAGTAGAGAGAAAGGAGTTTAACTCAAAATCGTATGAGGTTGAACGGGCAATACAATATTCTATTAAAAACTACACTGATATTTTGATGTCAATTAAAGCTTTTTATGAAAGTTCTGAAGATGTGACACATGAAGACTTTCGTGATTTTACAAGATTCTTTTTTAAGCGAGAGAAAGGAATTCAGGCGCTAGAGTGGATCCCTGTTGTTCAGCATAAAGATAGATCAAGAGTAGAAAAACAAATCAGTGATAATTATGGTCGAGAGGTTTTTTTTACAAAGAGGGTCGCTGGAAAACTTGTTAAAGATTCAAACAGAGATTTCTACTTCCCAGTGTCATACGTTCAACCATATGAAGGGAATGAGGTTGTCCTTGGTTACAACTTAGGCTCTGATGAGAAGAGACAAGATGCTTTGGAATATGCAAAAACAAATAATGAAATAGTTTCAACTCAGTTGATTAAACTTGTTCAAGACAATGAGCGAGTCCCGGCTATTATACTTTTTGTCCCTGTTTATTATAAGTCAAGTTTTGAATTTATTGGTTATGTTAATGGTGTATTCAAAATAAAGGATATATTACGCTCTGCCTTGTCCGAAATTGACCTCAGTGGAGTTGAGTATATTCTTACACAAGACGAATCAGGTACGAATGATCCTGACTTTGTAGTAAAGTCTTTTAATCAAAACTTAGATTTGTCCAAGGATATCTTACTTGAGAATACATATCGATTTGAAATAGGAAAAAAGTCTTGGACATTCAAATCTTTAAAAACAAGAGCGTATGCTAGCCGCAATAAGAACTGGGGAGTATGGTTTTTATTGACATCATCACTTTTCTTTTCAAGTTTACTAGGAGTAATTTTATTAATCGTTAGTGGTCAAACTGAAAAAATTGGTCAAGAAGTTAGGGACAAGACTCTTGCTCTAAAGTCAATGAATGATGATCTTAGAGAATCTAACTTGAAGATTGAACAAATGTCTAAGTATAAGTCTGAATTTCTGGCAAATATGTCTCATGAGATTAGAACTCCTCTCAATGGGATCCTAGGAATGATAAATACAATTGATGAAGATCCTCTCTCTGAGAAACAGAAGAACAGTCTAGAGATCGTAAAAATCGCTTCTGAGAGCTTATATACCATCATTAATGATATTTTAGACTTCTCAAAAATTGAAGCAGGTAAGATGTCTGTAGAGCTACATGGATTTGATTTTAGGAAGAACATAGAGGGGACTTTTGCTTTATTTAGAGGTAAGGCCGAAGAAAAAGGCGTATCTCTCAAATTATATATCGAGCCAAGTTGTCCTCGCTTTATTAAAAGTGACTCAGTTCGGATCTCACAAATTCTGACTAACTTACTAAGTAATGCAATCAAATTTACTGAGAAAGGAAATATTCTAGTACAAGTTTCAGCTAGTACTACAGAGAATAATTTGAAAAATATTTGTATTCTGGTTAAAGATAGCGGAATTGGTATCGATGCTGAAATTATTCACAATCTCTTTAACCCATTTACTCAAGCTGACAGTTCTATTACCCGTAAATTTGGAGGTTCTGGACTAGGTCTCGTTATATGCCAGAAATTAGCAAACCTTCTTGGGGGTCATATCTCAGTTGAGAGTCAGGTTGATATCGGATCAAGTTTTCAATTTGATTTAACAGTCGAAGAATTACAAAGCATTGATGCTAAATCGGAGCAAAACTTTATAGCTGATAAACAAGCGTTTAGGTTTTTGAAAGTTCTCGTTGCTGAGGATAATCATATCAATCAAAAGGTCGTCACTTCTCTAATGAAGAAATTTGAAATTGATATTGATATTGCAAATAATGGTGCAGAAGCCATAAAGATGTCACAGACTAATAACTATGATTTGATTTTCATGGATATTCAAATGCCAGAGGTTGACGGTTACGAAGCGACTAAAGAAATACTTGCTGAGGGCATAAATAAAAATACTCCGATTATTGCAATGACTGCAAATGTTTTTAAAGAAGATCGTGATAGATGCATGGACTATGGGATGAAAGACTTTATTGAAAAGCCGATCAAAATTCACGAGCTTAGAAGAGTATTGAGTAAGTCTCTTATGGGGGACTACGATAAATAGTTAACAGAAGGACATTCCTGTGCTATTTCTAGGGGATGAGAATTTTAACTATTGTCCTGTTACAGCTTTATTGTTTTGCTAATATATTGCCTAAGTCAAATATTCGAGCTCCAATCACTGAGTCCAAGTCACTTAACATGAGTGAGGAGCGTTTTCATTCTCTCATCGATAAAGTAATACTCTCTTATCAAGACATTTTTAAGCTTTATGGTGCTAAGAATTTTAATGTATTTAGAGAATGGGAAAATTCTCAAGTAAATGCAGCTACGAGAAAGAAAAACGGAAACTTTGAGATGATCGTTTATGGAGGTCTTGCTCGTTTTGAACCCTTGACTGATGATGGCTTTTTACTTGTTCTTTGTCACGAAGTTGGACACCTCATTGGAGGGGCACCGACATACAAGCCTTTGAATGATGCAAGCTCAGAAGGGCAGGCAGATTATTTTTCAACTTCAAAATGTTTTAAAAAATTAATGAGCAACGAAAAAATTTCAATTAGCTCTAAAGATGATTATGATCCACTTGCTCTTTCTAAATGTGAAGAAAGTTATGATAAGAAAAGTCATGATTATAAAGTATGTCTTAGAGCGTCTAGAGCGATTGAATCTCTTTCTACAACAATTGCAAAATTGTCTGGATTAAAATCAGTCCCTCAGTTTGATACTCCTGACCCATATGTTAGACGTTTGATACTATTTAATGGCTATCCGACAGAGCAGTGTCGAATAGACACAGCTTTTGCTGGATCTTTATGTCCAAAAGACTATTCAGACTTAAATGATATGGCCCTTTATAATAAAGGGAATTGCTCTGTGCCCGGAGGGGATTTCTTAGGCCTAAGACCTCGCTGTTGGTATGTACCAAGGGAAGATAATTAATGATTTTAGAAAATATAAAAGTTATTGCTTTCGATGCAGATGATACATTGTGGGTAAACGAGCCCTTCTTTAGAAGTGCGGAAGCTAAGTTTGAGCAAATTTTAGAAAAGTATCTGGGTCCAAGGGATGTGCAAAAAGCTTTATATGAAAATGAAGTGAAAAACCTTCATCTCTTTGGTTATGGCGCTAAAGGTTTTATGTTAGCAATGATCGAAACAGCTCTTGAGCTGACAAAATATGAAATTGCTGGTGAAGATATTCAAAAGCTTATTAATATGGGCAAAGAAATTCTTTCTTATAAAATTGATCTCTATGACCAAGTGCCAGAAACCTTAGACTATTTATCATCGAGGTTCAAAGTTATCTGTATCACTAAAGGTGACCTTCTTGATCAAGAGAGTAAAGTTGCTCGTAGTGGAATGGGTGACTTCTTTGATTCGATTCATGTTGTGAATGATAAGAAACCCGAAACATATTCAAAGATTATTGATAAACTCCAAGTAAAGCCTGAGGAATTCATCATGATTGGAAATTCCTTGAAGTCAGATATTCTTCCCGTTGTCGAGATCGGGGGAAGAGCTATTTACATACCATGTGAGCAACCATGGGCCCATGAACTTGTTGCCGATGATCAAGTAGACAAGTCTACTTTTATTGAGCTCTCATCAATGAAAGAATTTCTTTCTAAAATTAAAGAGTAAGCTGTTGAATTAGTTCCTGACAGAGTTTTAGATTGAAAATAATTGGGAATTAAGTATAATGTCTTTAAATAAAAAAAGGATAAATCATGAAAGGTAATAAGACAATTATATCAAAGCTTAACCAGTTACTTACTCAAGAACTAACAGCTATGGATATTTACTTCCTTCATTCAAGAATCTACCAAGATTATGGTCTCACAAAATTATTTGAAAGAATTAATCATGAAATGACTGATGAGACAGGACACGCTTCTCTTTTAATGGAGAGGATTCTTTTTCTTGAAGGTATGCCTGAACTCGGAACGCGAGCTCCGTATACTTTAACAACTGATGTAAAAGAGATGATTCAAGTTGAACTCAATTACGAATATGAAAATAGTAAATTACTTAAAGAAGTTATTGCAACATGTGAAGCTGAAAAAGATTTTGGAACACGTGAAATTATTATGACTCTTTTAAAAGATACTGAAGAAGATCACATTAACTGGCTTGAAACTCAGTTAGGTCTTATTGATAAGATTGGTATTGAGAGATACTTACAATCAGCTAGCCAACCATAGAAAATATAAGCAGCTCCTTTCGGAGCTGTTTTTATTTATAATGATCTTAAGTGTTCCTCTAGTCTAAGACGAGGGATATTACCAAAATCGTAATAAAAGGCAAAGGTACTATCATTTAAATTTGATATAAAAAGCGAATAATCACTCTGTATCTGACTTACTGTCTCTGCAGAAACACTACTGCTCGTATTGTGAACTCTTCCGGAAGAAGTAGAAAAGGAACTTGAAGCGGTACAACCAGTGCCGACGACATGTGTGGCTCCTCCGTTTAAGGTTGAAGTTGTATAGGAATTCATTACTGATGATGTTGCACATCCTCCAACTATTCCACTTACGTTTGTTCCTGCTGAAGTTATAATAGCAGAGATTATTGATGTTTGGATAACAGAAGTATTGCTAAGATATCCAAAAGCTCCTCCAACATATTCAGCTCCTCTTACTTCTGCTTCACTGATTAGACCAAACCCAATCAGCCCTGTTCCTGTTCCAATAATTCCGCCTACATAATTTTGTCCTGAACCATCTATAAGTGATGATGAATCAATAAATATATTTTGAAGATTAGGGGCTGAAGGAGTTGTTCCTGCGTTGAAGTTACCGGTAATTGCACCTAGGTTATCTGATGCTGATGAAGTGAAAGTAGAATTAATAATTTTTATGTCAGATATGTAGATATTACTTGAGGGGTCAGCGGAGATAGCTCCTATTAAGCCAGTTCCATTAATTGCAGTATTTGAAGATACAGATGAGTTTTTTAAAATGATGTTCGCAATTAAAGACTCACCAGCAGTTAAACTTACTTGACTCGCAAGAATTCCCATTGGAGATGATGTTGAGCTTGATTGAAAATTAATATTTTCAAGAATTAACTTTCCTTTAATATTGTCACCGTTAACAATTGAACCCTCATATATTGTCCCAAAAAGACCACTTCCATAAGAACCGGAGTCGTACGAGATGTTTCTAATTATTTGATTATTTCCATTGAATCTTCCACGTAATACTGGCCACTGATGAAATAATGAGGAGTCATTAGCAAAGTCAATAGTTCCAGTGAGAAGGAAGCTACTGTATGGAAGATGTGAGTTCACGTCGATATTCATCACATTTGCTATTGCATTCCATCGATCGACACCTGTTATTGAGTAAGGCTTAATTATTGCTCCAGCGGAATTTGGAAATAATTCCTGAAGAAGATCAGAATGGAGTTGAGGAATAACACCGGAAGCAGTTTTCCAGTAAGTTGGATCTGGTGATCCAGTATTAAAGTCAGATACTAATGCTAGGGTAGTGCCATAACCCTGGCATGATGTTCCTGATGCAATTGATGCTTGATTCATAAAGTAGCAATTCGCGGATACTGTAGTGTTTCCAGTACTTGCTGATCCTGCGACATCATAACCTCCTGCCAAGTTATCTGCAGTTGAGACAATATTACTTATGCTGATACCTGTAGTTGTTCCTACGAATAGGCCATTGTTGACGTTATTTGCAAATGATATAGATCCTGTAAACATCGAGTCTGAAATAGAACCACTTGTCGCATTTCCAACTAACCCTCCACTACCTGCACTTGAAGTGTTTGTAAGATCAGACTTAGAGTGTACCGAAACTAGTGTAGCCCCTGTGGTGCCCGCAATTCCGCCGATACTCGCTGTCGGGCAATTTATCACACCTCTTGTTCTTGCGTATTTTATATATGATGCTCCTGAGCCATTACCAACAATCCCGCCGCATGTTCCTTCTCCTGAGAGATTAGTATCAGCATTTACAAATGTGTATACTGTCCCTGTACCAAGGTCTGTTCCAACTATTCCTCCTGCTGGTTTTGCTCCTCCAGTTATGGAAATTTTTGTATTTATTGACGTGATAATAGGAGCGCCGGCTGAAGTTAGTTTTCCAATTGCGCCACCAATATCTGGTTGAGTAGCCCCCGCTGGAACTTCGATTGATGCGTTAATATATGTTCGCATAAAGTTGTTTAGCTCGCTGGCAAAGCCAACAAATCCGCCAATCGATTGAGAGGGGCTTTGTATCTTTATTGATACAGTTTCGACATTTATATCGCTGACAAAACTTGAAGCAGAGTTGAATCCGAGTACGCCTCCAACTTTTGAAACTAGTGTAAAGGAGTCGTTTGCTAAAATTGAAGAGTTTGTTACTGATGATGTAGAGAGGTTTCCTGCAAACTGTCCTGCAATAAATCCAACGCCGGTAAGTGTTGGTGTCGAATTTCCAGAAAGCAGAATTTGGGATGCATCGATTTTGATATCACTAAGCCCTGTATGATTTTGACAGATACCACAAAAAATTCCAAAACCGTCCATATTAGTGTCAATAGTTACATCAAGTGTAACTCTGGCCATTGAGATTTTTTCAAATTGTGCCGCGGCAGTACTTTGACCTATTAATATACCTGCCCCTTGAGTTGTGACAACTGTGAAGTCATAATCAGCTGTTACATCCGTGATATTTAGTTCACGAATTGTTCCTGCGACAGTTTTAAATAGTGCTTGGTTTTCAACTGGTCCAGTAGAAGTAAGTGTAAAGTTTGAAAGAGTAAAACCTTGTCCAACGAGTTCTCCACCTGAGCCGATATTTAGCAGATGTTGAGACATCTCTTCACCTTCAAAGTCGATGTTTTTTGCTAGAACATACATATTAGTGTCATTGCTAGCACTAAAGGCCTCAATAAATTGGGCCTTGCTACAGATCATATAGTAGCTACCTCCAACTGAGTTTAATAGAACGCTTTGTGTATTTCTTTCTGCCTGACAATAATCTACTTGTGCAAAGACATAGTTTATCTGATTAGCCGGCTGATATTTTAAACGAGTTTTATTATGTTGTTTTGAATTAAGAGCTATAACATTTCCTGTGCAACCAGATCCAGTGTACGCTTCATAAATAACTTGTAAGGGAGAAGCTTGGTCATTGAAAATTGGAACTTTTATGGTCGTTGCAAGTTGTGGTGTCGAAGAGAAGTCAAAACAACGCGAACTTAATGCATTCGCTGTCGAAACAGAGCCATTCTCATCGAATTCAGGTATTTTTAATTTCATAGACTTTGCTCCGCCCATGAAACACTTTTTGGCTATATCGTTAATATCGGGGTCATCTCCCGCATTGATGTTTGTGCAGTTAAGAATTGTTATTGGTGCAATTTGAAAATTACTCTCAAACGTAACTCTCTTTCCAAAAACATCATTTTTTTCACATTGATCTTGTGTAAGGATAAAATTAACACTCGTATCTTCTCCTGATAAATTGACTCCTTCAACTCGACCACATTTAGATGTTCCTTCCATAATATTAGAGGCTGATCCCCAAGCAATAGCGATGAAATCCCAGGTTCCATTGGTGAGTTCGAACTCATTAACTCCCGCTGTTAAGTTTTTTCCAACGTATTCATTTGTACGATTGTTCTTTCCAAAGACCATCAGACCACCTGTATCATAGTCTGAATTCAAAAAGCTCAAGCCAAACTTGGCATTTGTAGAACTTTTAGGTGCTGAACATGAACTAATTAAAATAGTTAAAAATAATAAAATAGAACCAAACAGTTTCATTTCTTCTCCTGATTACTAAGTAGTTATCGGAATTTATTCCAATAATCTAAGTGTTTTTAATTTAGTTGACCCTTTTGCTTTTTAACTTGAAAGCTTTGTGTTACAAGATGGGAATGAACGATCAATTTATTTTTTGTACAACAGTTATTGGTAATGAATCCCTTTTAAAAGAAGAGATTCGTCTGTATTTTCCTGATCTCACTTTAAGCTTTAGTGGTAAGGGACTTGTTACCTTCAAAAATAAAGGTGAAAAAATCGATGAGAGAATACTTGCAGACAAAAGTCCAGTATTTGCATTGCGATCAGGGATTCATATTCTAAAAACTGATGAGGACTTGTTGTTGGATGATCTTGCCAAGGTGACAGATCTGATTGCTCGGGAAAAGTTTGGCGTACACTACTTTAATATAAAAGGTGAGCCATTTTCACTTGTTGGCGAAGAGAAACTCGCATCAACATATTCGCAGCTTAATAATAGAGCGAGACCTTACGAGTATATCGTTAATGTTATTGAGATCAGTCCTGGAAAGTTTTGGATTGGTCTTTCATTTGTAACTAATGCGACTAATCCGTATCCAAACGGGAATACTGAAATAGTGTTGCCTCCTAACGCTCCATCTCGAGCTTATTTAAAAATTGCAGAAGCTGATAAGATTTTTAATCTAAATTTAAATTTTAATGATCTGGTTATTGAGTATGGTAGTGCTCCAGGGGGGGCGACAACTTATCTCTTAGATAAAGGATTAAAGGTTGTTGGAGTTGATCCAGCTTTAATGGATGAGAGCTGTGCTAATAATCCTAACTTTAAACATCTACAAATTCCTGTGCAAGATTTGTCTCAGGAGAAACTCCCAGATGCACCAGTTCAACTGGTTACAGTTGATCTTAACCTTAACCCAAAGCAATCTTTAAAAGAAGTTCTCCGTTTAACAAAGAAGCATGCTCACGATATCCGTGGAATTCTTTTTACTATTAAAATTGTTAATGAGTTTCATCTGCAAAAAATGGGTGAGTACAAAAAACTCTTTATTGATTTTGGCGCTAGAGAAGTCATTGAGATGCAATTATCTTCACATAAGAAAGAATACTTAATTTACGCTAAATTCTAGACTGCCACTGCATTTCTTCTTTTGATTGCACCCATAAAATTTGGAACAACCGTCTGCCTGTAGATATGGTCTGCAGGTAAATTGGCCATTAAGTGTTCATGTGCTTTCTTTAGATTGTGAAATGGGATCTCTTGCATCACATGATGTAGTGTGTGGTAACGAAGTCCCACTGGAGACCAAATTTCAGTAAAAATACCACGATCAACAGTTATGCAATCAAGGAGATGATCTTCCCAAGAAAGAGATGCACGTTCCTTATTATTATAGACATGGTTGAACTTCGCACGGTACATATTTAAAAGAGAAGCCGTAAAAACCATTCCAAACCACATTGGAATTAGTTTCATTGGTAATAATCCCGTAAGAATAAGTGCGAGTCCTATAATAGTTGTGAGGCTACACATTAAATCATTTCTTACCATTTGATTTAGATCTTTATCGTTTTTTAAAGGTCTTTGGTACTTAAGATCGAATACGAGCGTTGAGAAATTAGTATAAATATACTTTCTAAATTTTTTCCCAGTGAAAAGATAGACTATTGGAATGATGGTGAATCTAATAATTTGAAAGAAAGGAAGAAATACTGATGCAAAAATAGGGGCGATAATAGTTAAAAAATTATCTGGTTTTACATATTGGTATTCTGGATCTTTCTTAGTTGAGAATGTATTGCGACCATGATGGAAGGCGTGTGTATCATAAAGGTATGCAGGGTAGTTATTCATGAATCCGAAGAGTATGTTATAAGTTGTTCTTAGACCTTTAACTTTTCTTTGAAAGTGCGCCACTTCGTGAATCATTAAAGTTCCCTTATAGATAAAAACAAGTGAAATAAGATAATTTATCCACATGAGGTAACCATCGGTATAACCGGCTATGAGAAAGCAACCCCAGCCAATTAATGCACAGTGAATTAGTGTGAAGTAGAACCTAAGGGGGTTTACTTTTTTAAACTCACTTGTAAGATCCCATATAACTTGTACATCATGATATACTTTCATTTATTATCCTAATAAGTAATTCCATTCTTTTCAACATCTTCCCACTTTATTGTTTTTACAGTAGTTACTAATGAAGTTGTCGAATTTAATTCTTCACAGATTTCATTATACATTTTTTCAAGAAATTGCTTAGTTTCATCTATGTTCGTGACTATTGATGGGTGAAGTTGACATGAAATACCAAGTCTTCCATCCCATGTCATTATACACACTGAAATTGGGCAATATTTAATAGAGGGAGGAAAAACCAACCACTGGTATTGCTCTTTATTCTTAATTCTAAAATCTTCAAAAGGTTGTTCGCCTAGATTTGAGCAAAGTCCTAAATAAGGGCTTTTCGCATTGGCCCCAATCTTTCTTAGTCTTTTTTCTCCAATTAACTTTGGCGCATTGGCAACTATCTTGCCTCCCCAGATTATTCCTGATTTCATCTGCTCTTTTATTTGTTTATGTATGTTTTCTGGCTTTTGATTTCCTTGCGTGATAATACTTAAAGCAGTTGCATGATTGCCTTTCTTATATTTCTGTTCGTATGAGTCTCTAATGTTAACTGGCACCATCCAAACTTTCTTTTCTGTTGGGTTCACAAATATTTCACCAGCAACTTTATCTAACGCCCAAAGAATCAGAGTGTTTGTATTGATATTACGCTTCTCACATATCTTTTTTATTAGGGTTGTCTGTTCGTTGGTAAAATAGAAGTAAGCAAGTCCTGGTGATGTACCAGTTATTTCTTTCCTTTTAATTTTCCAATTATAATCGACAGGACTCTGACGCTTGAGATGTTTATAGGCCAATATCAGTCTCTTTATTTGTGAAGGTTTCTTATGGGCCTTAACAATCGGGAAGCGATCAATATTGATATTGTTATCAATTTCAAGAAGCTCTGTAATTGCACTAAGTCCATCGGCCAGATCGTGAGACTTCAGGAAAATCTTCTTCTTTGTATTCTCTCGATTTTCCTTGATGAAAATAATATCGATACACTCGCCAAGTTCTTTCATAATTTTGAACTTGATTCCAGACCAGTCAATTTCATCTTGTGATTTATTCATAAATGCTGTTTAGCAAGTTAATGGATTTTATGCAAGGTAAGTAATTGAAAATGTAATAAATATAAACAAGGAAAGGGGAGGTAACTATCTAAAAATAGATATAATACTTCCCCGTTATTGATTTTGTGATTACAGGTTGGCCTTTACAAGCTCAGTTGCTTTTTTGCCATCAAATTGGCCTTTTGTTCGCGCCGATAACTCCTTCATCACGCTTCCCATATTTGGCTTTTCTTGAGATGCCTTAATCTCATTGATCATTGCAATTACCTCTTCTTCACTTAGTTGCTTTGGAAGAAACTCCTCCATCACTATTACTTCTTCTTGAAGCTCAAGTGCTTGTGGTGATCCAGCCGGGTATAGTGAAATAGAATCCTTTATTTTCTTGGCATGTGAAATAACAATATCCATTTCTGGTACAGGCTTCTTTGCCGTATCATTTTCAATGAATAATTTTTTAAGATAACGAAGAACATTCAGTCTAATTTTATCCTTTGCCTTCATTGCTGTTATAATTTCTTTACTTACGCGATCTTTTAATTCAGACATAAATACTCACTTTTTTATTTGTTATAGACTAACTCAATACTTGGTTTTTCTCCATCAAAAATAACTTTTCCAATTTTTGTTACTTTTCTTTTTCCGTTTTCTAATTTCTCTTGGAAAACAATATAATCAAATGCAGTGGAGATTGAATACCTAATATCGTCCAGTGTTTTAGCATTGTAATCATTCAGTGCAAAAATTTCAATTCTTCTTAGGGCATCAAAGATATTGTCCGCACCAATTAGAGAGACAGAGCTATGTCCCTCATTGATAAGATTTATATAATCCACGACTTCTGATCCATGAATATCGTCTAGAACAATATAGTCAGCTCTCATTCTTCTTACAGCTTCGATTAGTTTTCTGACTCCCTTTGAATTTGAAGATTCTGCAATTAGGCGAGCAGTCATTTTTCTGTCGATAATGAGATTTCTAATTTTTTCGATTGTTATGACACGATTTGGCAGAGGGATAGAGTTTACGACAAGATTTAAAAGTGTTGTCTTTCCTGAACCGACAGGTCCTGCAATAATGATATTCTTATTTTCCTTTAGAAGTCCTTCTATAACATTTTTTCCTTCTTCATCTATTGCTCCATGTTTTAAATAATCCTCCCAGCCGAAAGTTTTTTGTGGAAGTTTCATGAAGTTAAGAATTGGACCAGTTTTATTAATTGTGCTTAAGATGATATTAACACTACGATAATCATCAAAGCTCAAATTGAGCGTTTCAGTTTCTTCTGTGATTTTGACTTGGAAATAATTAATAAGTGATAGAGTGAAATTTTCTAATTCTTCTCTATTTGAAAAAATATCTTTTAACTCAACAATCTTGCTATTTTCTGTGTAGTAGATATCCTTGTACGAATCGATAAATATCTCATCAACATTTGGATCGTTAAAGATAGAATATAATTTCCCAAGAACTTTTTCTAAGTTTGTATCTTTCATTTTGTTTCTCCCGTTATTGCTATTCTTTATGATCGTCTTTTTTTGGATCGAAGGATACTAGGGGTTCTCCTAGGATGATTATAACCATCTGTTTTTTAATGCATTTGCGAGACATTCTGTTCTATTTGTACTCTCTGTTTTCTTAAAAAGACTTGTGAGATGATATTCAATTGTTTTAGGAGATATTCTCATCGCACTAGCAATTTCCTTATTTGTAAAACCACCAGCTACATAGGAGAGAACTTCTTGCTCTTTGGGAGTGAGCGGTGACGATGTCGACACAGATATTTCATTACAAAGACTTGCTAGCTCATTGATTTTTGAACCCAAGTCATAAATGGCGGCGCGAAGATTTTGAATACTTGCAGACTCAATTCGCATGTAAGAATTTACATCCTTTTGCAGACTTTCTATCATGTCTTTGATTATCATATCAGTTTCCATATATATAATAATAACTAAATATCTGAAAATAAGTAGGATAAAAAATATTTACCTAATAAAAATATGATTTGGCTTACAGATTAATTACTGATAATTTTCAAAAAAAAATCAGGAGCCACGTAATGAAAAAATTATCTCTAATTATGATTTCGCTATTTTCTCTCAACATATCTGCACTTGATTGTTCTAAGTATGAAGCTCAAATTTTTGGTACAGTTCTTGAGTCAGCGACTACAGTTGATAATAGAGAGTTTAACTGTCAGTACAAGGTTGAGGTAGAAGAGCTTTTTCCTCACGTTTTCTGCTCTCTTGATTCATTTGAGATCGAAAATAATCTTGTTTTTGATTACTCGTTAAGTGGAAAGTGTCTTAAAGCTGGAGAGTCATTCTCTGGTTACATTGTAAAAGATGGATTAGGAATTATTTTTCTCGATTGATTAAACTGTAAGGCCCTACAGTTTAGTAATATGTTTTACTATTTCTTGTAAGGCCTTCGAGTTTTTGTTTTCAACTCGATAAATTAAACATAGCTCATCTTTAAAAACTGGCGCGTTTTTAACTTTTTCTAATTGACCACTACAAACTTCTTCTGTTACCAAACTCGGTAAAATCGCATAACCACAGCCTTCGAGGCAGAGCTTTGTCGCAGTTTCTAAGCTAGACGTATAAAGACGTTTATAATCGATATACTCTGTTTTTCTAAGCTTTGACATAATTGTTTGAGACTGCATTAAGTCTGGATCAGAAATTAAAATTTTATTTATTTTACTCTCAGGCATACCTTTGGATTTAAACAGTGTAACATTGTCATTTTTTAATTTTCTAATGATTAAATCAGGATGTTTAATCGGATTGATCACAATTCCTATATCAATATTATAGCTAATAACTTCATCTGTGATGATACGTGAGAGAGCGTGTTCGATCTTAAGATCCAGATGTGGACTATTTCTTAATAAGTTTGGAAGGATGTAAGGCAATGTGTAAAGTGAAACAGATGGATGGCATCCGATTGTATACTGACCCCTTATCTCATCATTTTCTTGATTAATAGATTTTTTTAAATTTTCCCACTGCTCAATTAGTTGTCTCGATTCCTTTAAGAAGAGCTTGCCGGCTCGTGTCAGTTGAACCCCACTTTTTGAACGAATCAAAAGCTCATGGCCAAGAGTTTGTTCTAGTTTTTTAATTGATTGAGTAAGTGTAGGTTGAGTGATCCCAAGTCTTGTTGCTGCTTTCGAGATATTCTCTGTTGCCGCTACTTCCAAAAAATAAATGATTTCATTGTGACTTGCTAACATAAAAAAAACCTATGATTAGTATTAGTTTATATAATTATATTTTATAAATGAATTTTTGTAACTTGTTTTCACCAGAAAAGGAGAGGGTTATGAAAAAAAGTATGTTATTTTTTAGTTTGTTTTTAAGTTTTCAAGCATCTTCATCAGAGAGATTTTCTCGGATATTGTTAGATGAAACACATCAATCTGCCGTTACGTTAAATACAGAAACTGTTCGCTGTTCTGCTGTGGGATATGGTTTTCCCGAACTGAAGGTTACTTTAGAATCTTTGAAGTGGGCAACAATCTTTGATCATTCTAATCAAGATGGACTAGGCCCTTGTATCACTGCGGGAACAATGCTCTGTGAAGATTTTACTGTCCCAGATGTATTAATTGATTCTCAAAATGAAACTGAAAATATTGCAGTAAGAGTTACTCTAACAGAAAGCTTTACAATCAGTGATCAGAAGTGTTTTAGGTCATTAGATGAGGATGTTACTACAACAATAAGAGGTATCCCATTCACTCATAGAAGATCAGCATTTTTAGGAGAACTTAATGTAGATGAATGTAAATCACTTATTAAGTAAAAAAGGAGACAGGCCTAGGCCTGTCCTCTTAACATGAATTCCCAATATAGTACCGGAAGTAAATATCTCTTAATAAGCCACATTGAGTAACGTTCTTTTGCAGGATTAAATGGAAAACTTGGAAGAAGAACATTGTCATATCCAAATTCGGCCATGATTACTTTTCCTTCATCAGTTACGAGTGGACATGAGCTATATCCATTATACTCTTTTGGCATCTTTATTTCACCATCGGCCATCAAGGATAGAAGGTTAGATACCACTACTGGAGCTTGCTTTCTAACCGCAGCTCCTGTCTTTGCTGTTGGTAGACCTGCTACATCTCCAAGAGAAAAAATATTTTTATATTTCTTGTGTTGAAGCGTGTGAATGTCCACGTCAAGCCATCCTTTCTGAGGTCCATCTTCATGAATGAGGTCTGACTCTAGAATGAAGTCATGGGCCGTCATTGGTGGCGTCACATGAAGAAGGTCGTAATCAAGTGTTACTTCATTAAGTACGTCACCATTTCCATTAATGATATTATAAGTGGCCTTCTTGTTTTTTAGATCGACTTTTTTTAGGTCATGGCCAAACTTGGTCTTAATGTTCTTTCTTGCGATAACCTTGTTTAATTCAATTGAAAAGATATCAATTCCAAAAATTGACTGTTTCGCAGAAGTAAAAATTGTTTCAAACTTTCCTTCTCCAAGATTATCTTTAATTAAACTCTGTGCGAGATACATAATTTTTTGAGGAGCTCCTCCACATTTAATGGCAGTGTTTGGCATTGTGAAAATGGCCTTGCCGCCCTTGAATGTATTAAGTTCTTTGAAGAAGTGATCTACTGTATTGTAATCATAGATTGAACCAATTCCTGGGTGATCAAGACGCCCATCAAGTCCTTCAATAAGGTCAGGTCTAAGTCGTAGACCTGGAGCAACGATTAAAAAGTCGTAATTAATTTTAGAGTTATTCGTCTCAATATAATTTTGAGATGCTTGGATTTTTGTAACAAACTCTTTTATCCAGTTTACATTTTCTGGCATGACATCAGCTTCTTCGCGTTCTGTGACTTCTTTGTTAATGATCCCTGCGCCTGCGAGTGTCCACATTGGCTGATAGTAGTGTTTCTTTGCAGGTTCTATAATTGCAATGTCAAGAGCTTGATCTTTCCTTAGAAGTTGAGCGGCCACAGTAATTCCTGCTGTTCCTCCACCAATAATGACAATTTTATGAGACAAATTTTTCAATTCTTGCATTATTTAACTCCTGAGTTGAAGTGTAAAACTTATCTTTATTTTTATAGAGAATGAAAAATCCCATCACAACTAAGAAAATAGCAAATGCTTTTTTTAGCTTAGCCTGTGAAACATATTGAATAAGATTACTTCCAATAATTATACCAATACTTGCGAAAATGATGAAAGTCCCAAGAAATGACCATGGTACCTCTACGAGATTTAAATAACCTACAAAGCCAGAGATCGAATTTAGGGCGATAATAAAAAGAGAAGTTCCTACTGCTTGTTTCATTCGTATATTAGCCAAGAGAACAAGTGCCGGAACAATAATGAAACCACCTCCAACTCCAACTATTCCTGTTACGATACCAACGAAGATTGCCTGTCCAGCAATCAGAGCATAATTTATTTTTTTCGACTCATCGATTTCTTCTTCTTTTCTTCCCTTGAACATAAAGAAGCTGGCGATAAGCATAATAATAGCAAAGAGAATTAGCTGAGTTGCCCCTGACATGAAAACAGAAAGCTTTGCCCCTCCAAATGTGCCCATCATGGCGAATGGTGCAAAAATTAGTGCAACCTTGAGGTTAATATTTCCTTTTCTATAGTGTCCAATAGAACCTATTAAACTCGTGGCACCGACAATGGCCAAACTTAGTGCAATTGATGTTTTAGGATCCATCTTTACGACATAGACAAGAATTGGAACTGTTAAAATAGACCCGCCACCGCCTAAAAGACCTAGACTCAATCCAATGAGTGTTGCGAGTAGGTATGCTAAAATCATAAAATCTCCCATTTATAGGTTACATGATAAATATTAGCTTATGGAGGGCATCTTTTTATATGATGATGATCAATGTTTAATTATTTTCTTCGAGATCTTGAGCAAATAAGTACAATCTCTCATAGTCAATGACTTCAATACTGCGTCCATCTTTTTTTATCAATTCTTGCTCTTCAAGAACTGTAAGAACTCTAGAAACGGTTTCAGTCTTCGCCCCACAGTATTCGCCAATTTCTTTTCTCGTCCATTTGTAATCTGGATACTTCGTTCTAAGGAAGGCGAGGGTTTGCACGATCCTTGCAGTCACCTTACTTGAAGCAAGAGAGCTGAACTTATTCTCTGCAATTCTCAACTCTTTTGCCAAAATCTGGGCGATATAGACAAGTAGCGTGTTATCTCGAGCTATAATTTTTGAAAAACACTCTTTAGGGATGAAGGTGATTTCACTATTTACGAGGGCCGTAGCATTGGCATGATAGGCTTCATTTGCCATCAACGAACGATGCCCAAAGAAGTATTTAGGGCTGAAAACTCGAAGTAGAGTTTCACTACCCGATACTGAGAGGCGAGTGAGCCCAATATAGCCCTTATTGATAAAATAGAGGCCCAAGGGGGCATCTCCTTCATTATAAATAATGTCACTTTTTTTGAAATTGAATGTGGTCACTTCTTGGCATTCTTCTTTAGTCAAAAGCTTAAGAAGATCAAAGTTTTTATCAAATTGGCTAAACATTCAATTATTTTATGGTTAAAATAAATAAAAAGAAAGTCTTTTAGTTTGACGATGGTCATGGTTTTTAACAGCTCCATTTGTTAAATTAAATTAGAACTTTTAAAAAGGGAAAATTATGAAAGTTGAATCATTCTTTGATAAAAATACATTTACTGTGACTTATGTTGTTTATGATGAGCAATCTAAAGATGCTGTAGTAATTGACTCCGTCTTAGACTTTGACTCACATTCTGGAACAATTACCAATGAATCTTATCTTAAGGTAAAAAATTATATTCTTGATAATGGATTAAAACTAAAAAAAGTTCTTGAGACACATGCTCATGCAGATCACCTAACAGCGGCACCTCTTTTTAAGAAAGATTTTCCAGAGGCCGCCCTAGTTATTGGTAAGGCGATCACTTTAGTACAGCAAACTTTTGCACCAGTCTTTAATCTTGTCGATCTCGATACAGATGGATCTCAGTTTGATATTTTAATGGATGAGGGAGATGTTCTGGAAGCTGGAACAATTAAGATCGAAGCAATCTCAACGCCTGGTCATACTCCAGCATGCTTAACTTATAAAATTGATAATATGATCTTCACTGGGGACGCTATCTTTATGCCAGATATGGGAACTGGTCGCTGTGACTTCCCAAAAGGAAGTGCTGAGGATTTGTATAATTCTATCCAAAAGCTATATAAGCTCAGCGATGACACAATTGTTTATGTTGGTCATGATTATGCTCCAAACGGAAGAGAGTATAATTGGCAGACAACTATTGGAGAGCTGAAGGCAAACAATATTCAATTAAAGGCCTCAACATCTAAAGAAGAGTTTATTGATTTTAGAAATAAGAGAGATGCCACTCTTGCTGCTCCAAAGCTTTTACTTCCAAGTATTCAAGTTAATATCGATGCTGGACATCTTCCAAAAAGTGAAAGTAATGATAAACAGTACCTTAAGATACCCCTAAATCTTAAGTTCTAGATCCTGCTATTGATACTATGAGTACTGATAAGAAATTTTAAAATATCAGTACTCGTCACAATCCCTGTTAATTTATAATTTGAATCTGCGACAGGGATACAGCTGATATTTTCATAGAACATCAGGCGCGCAATTTCTTGTATCGTTGAATGTTCGCTTGCAAAAAACACTTTCTCTGTCATGATTTCTTGAACCTCGTTATTGAAATTCAGTCCTCTTGATAGACTTTTTAAAAAATCTCGATCCGAGATTATTCCAATAATTTGATTGTCATTGTTTTCAACTAAAATATGACGAAAGCTGTAGCTTTCAAAAAAACTTTGTAACTCATCAAGTTTAGAATCTGATTTAATTGTCAAAATTTTTCTTGTCATAATCTCATTCGCTCGAACTTGAATAATCGAAGGAGATGCTTTTGTAGAGTTTTTGAGATAACTACCTATGGCCGATTTTTTGGGAGAGTTTTCAGAGAATGAAGAGCGATCTTCAAAATCTGCAAGAGGTCTCACTTCATGTGCTGAATTGACCTCTTGAGGTTTTTGTATCATTGGTCGTTTCACCTCTAGTTGAAGAGGTGAGAATTGCCCTTTAAATGATACAAGTAGAGACATTAACAGCCTGTGAAGTTAACTTCTAGTTCGATATTAACATCGTTCCAAGTCTTACCTTCGTGTAGTGCCTTACATGCATTATTGATACTTGTTAGGTGTTTACTCATGCTGAAATCGAAAACATCAATCGTACCTTTCGCATTTAATTTGGTTCCATCAAGTGTGTACGCTAGAGGAACTGTTCTCTTTTGCCCGTTGATTGTCATTTCTGTCGTAATCATTTTTTTTGATACTCCAGTAACAACACCGTCAATCTTTGTCCCCATAAAGAAGAACTCTTTTAGTTTTGCATCTCTTCCTGGGTTTGCTGTATTTACAGAAGCTGTATCTACACTAAATTTTGAGCCTTTTAAAAGAGTATCAAATGCTGTCTTGTTTTTCACTGGTGTAATTGTAATCTTATCAAATGAACCTTTAACTCCAGCTTTGGCAGGAGTTTTAAATGCTGTCCACTGAATCTTAGCTGCGCTTGCATCAAAATTTAAACATTGTGCTGATGCTGTGAAAGTGGTAAGTAATGCTGCAATTAAAAACATATATGCTCCCTATTAATTATGAATGAATACTATCCTCAGGAATTTTACATAGAACTTACAAGTAATGACAACCTTCTTGGTCGAATCACTGTGTTAAAACAAGCAAAGTCCTTCTCTATAGAAATTGATATTGTCTTGAAAGAGTCTCGTAAGATATTTAAGCATGTAGGGAGTCATTTTAATTTGTCTGACCATCAAGAGTCCATAGATTTTGGTATGATGAAGTTAAGTCAGTTTCTTGATAGTGTCAGAAAATAAACCTGTATGCGCCCAGTGTCAGTCAAAGTACTGACAATAGTTAAACCATTGGTGTGTGTAATATCAGATAGTTAGCTATTGGCATGTGTGTGCCAAAGTTGGCACGGCTCTTGCTTATATAAATACGTGTGTGTGTTGGAGATAGAAAAAAGGATTTTTTCGACTCCGTCAAAATGTCTCTCAAAAAAGCCCGCTAATTTCTTTAGCGGGTTTTTTTTTATTTAAACTAGGTCTAAATATTTTGGTGTTTATTGGTTGTTAGCTCTGAAAAATTTGTGGCCTAGTTTGAATAAAAAAACTGGTGAATTAATGAGCAAATCGCTCGAGCCCCTGTTGTTCCAAGATCATCAAAAAGAGGATTGTACTCGTAGAGTCCTAAATAATGTTTTGGATAAATCTCTTTATATCTTGAAAGAAGCTCTCTTAGAAAAGCCAGAGTTATACCGTCATGGTTAACGGCACTTACTGCTTTCATTTCACTTCCGTCTATTGCATCAATATCGATACTAATAATTATAACTGCGTTTTCGCTAAAACTAGAAAATAAGTTTTCTATAAACGATTTATTTTGATTCATATTTTGAGTTTGTGACTTAAGCTCTTTCATCGTCACAATATTCATTTTTATATCTTGATAATTTGAAGAGGCATTTGCAAAATCGTGAATACCGATTTGTATCAACTCAAGTTTCTCGCCAAGTTCATCAGCTAATTGCCTAAACGGGGTACCAGAGTGATGGACTTGATCTTTACGTGTGTCGAGATGAGCGTCTATATTGATAACACCTATTTTGGAATTAGTGGCAGCGATGGCCTTAATAAAAGGATAAATCCCATCGTGGCCAGATCCAATGTGAATGGTAGAGTCGCCTTTGTTTAGAAGATTTTTAATCAACTCTGTTTGCTCAACTTGAAATCTGTCAAAGTTCTCATCCTCGTTGGTAACAGTTTCAGAATGAAAAATATTTTTATTCGTGTTTGTATTTGCCATCTTTGAAAGCGTGGCCATAATCGCACGTGGTCCATAAAGACTTCCGTTGCGTCCACCGTTTCTAATCACTCCCGTATCACTTGAGCTTGTGATGAGATGAACATTTTCTTTGATATTTTTATTTGTGTTATTAATTTTTGCTTTGATTGAATCATCAACTCGTGACGATAAATTTTTATTAACTTCTTCCCATCTCATATATATTTCCTATACAATATTGCTATGAATAAACAATGGTACATTAACCAAGATGGTAAAAACAAGGGCCCATTTTCGGCCAGTGAATTACTAAAACTTGCTCAGGCAGGGGAGATAAAGGAATTTACTCTTTGCTTAAGAAAGGGCATGCCTTCTTGGATTCCTTTTTTTCAGGCTCAAGGTCTACTTGAGGCTGAAGTTGTACCACCACCTTTGCCTGATTTTCCGGACCTTCCGCCATTACCAAGTATAGAACCTGAACTTCCAAATATCCCTATGGATCTCGAGGAAGAGTCAGGTCTTGATCCGCTCGACGATGCTCTTCTTGAGTATGAAGATGGGGAAGCTGAACTTTTAATTGATGAAACTTCTGGAAACGAAGAGGGTGAAGATGAGGCCGTGAATGAGTTCGAAGCCGAGGATGATTTCGAAGCTGAGATAGACTCTAATGAATCTCATCATGAAGAAAAACGATCATTTCCAGTTTATACTTTCGCAGTAGGTGTTGTCTTTTCTCTTCTCTTTGTTGTTTTTTCTTTTCTCGTACTTGTTCCATCAGAATCAAGACCTACATTGTTTAAAAATGTCTCTATCGATGTGCTTGATCAGCTACAAACGAAACAACAGGGGTCTAAGTTCTACGTCAACCTTGGTCTTGATAAGAGTAGTGAAGTTATTTATGGAAGTTCTAATCTAAGCTCAGATGCTATTGTAAGGGCCGAGTTTAAAAGAATTGGCGTTGATAGCTATACAGACAAAATCTCATTTCATTCCTCTGCAACTCTTAAAGAAGGCGTTGTTAAATTTGATGATTTCGACTTCATTGAAGGTGAAAGAATTGTGCAGGGACTTTATCATGTAAGATTTCTTGCGAAGGTAATTGATCCTTGGCATAAGCTTAAAAACTTTGTCTTGAAAAAACCAAATGAGTTTTACTTCGAAAATGACTCTTACCTTATCCCTGCGAGTTTATCTGAATATAAGAAGCAAATTCAAACAATTCAGGCGAATAAGAAAATACACGAAAAGGAAATACTGATTTCTCTTGATCAGAAACTGCAGACTGTTGACTCTATTTTAACCTCATTGTCACTTCATTATCGTCTATCTTTGAACTTTAACACAGGTAAAGAATGTCGTAGTGAGTTTGAAAAGCGCTATCAAATGCAAGCAGGTCCACTTTTACAAAGTATTATTCTTGAAGATTATGAAAAGCTTTATGTGACTTCTGTACAACGTGCAGTTCTACAAGAAATTAGTGAGCAGATCCATGGTGTTGCAAAAGATATTGCGGCCATGAGTTCGGAGCTTTCTGCAGATATTAGTAAGTATACAAAAGTAACTTCAAAAATTAGATTAGCTAAAAGAGAAGCGCTCACCGTTTATATCGATGAGCATAAAGAAAAGATTCAAAAGATTAGAGATTCGATCAAACTTCAACTAGAAGAAGTTAAATCTGCGATATAGGGGATTCTTTTACAAAGAGTTCGCTGCAGTAATAACCTTTCTTTGGGTCTTTACTAACTTTTGCTCCCCAGAACTTTGTGTCATGTTCAAAAATCAGCTTTAAATCTTTTTCAATAATCATATCGAGAAATTCTACTTTGTTTTCTGTTGTAATCCCTGGACTAATATCGTAGCCCATGACCCAAGGAATACTAACGTGATTTGATGTTGGAATTAAGTCAGCAAGGTAGATGAATTCATCAGTATAAGGATGAGCAAGAAAAGGTGTGTGACCATGAGAACACTTAAAGTAGAGATTTTTATCATCACTTATTTTTAGTACCGTACCTTCTTCTCCATCGAGCCAATTTATTTTTCCTGCTTTGTTAGCTTCGTCAATAATTGGGGCAAATGTATCATAGTGAAAAGAGCCAGCATCTCTTTGTGTTGGATTCTTTGAATATTCCCAGTGTTTAGAGTGAAGGTGAATTGTGGCATTTTCAAAAACACTTACAAGTTTATCATCAACATTTTTAGTCAAACCGCCAATGTGGTCGAAGTGGAGATGACTGATGACAAGGTCAGTGATATCTTTGGTACTAAGACTTAAAGCTTTGAGTGTTTCTTCAAGAGGGTCTCTTTTTTGTCTTACATCAAATCGGCTATCAAATTTATCACCATGATAATCACCAATTCCTGTATCAACTAAAATGTTTTTGTCAGCTGTTTGGATAAGCCAAAGCCTAAGGTCTAGATCAATTCTGTTGAGTTCGTCAGGTGGTGAGACTTTCTCCCAGAGTGGGCGAGGAATAATCCCATACATTGCGCCACCGTCGAGTCTAAATAAACCTGGACTGATGCAAAAGTTTTTGATTTCACAAGAGTTCTTATTTTTTTCACTCATATCTATCATTTCTCCAATAGTTTCGAATATAATATGCCGATACGGTAGCAACATTATCGATATTAAACAATAAATTCCAAAAAAAACGGCAATTTATGAAGCGTTGCTCCTAGGAAGATAGGGGTTCGAGGTCTATCATAAGGCCAGTTACATCCATTTAAAAGTTCAATTAAATAGAGGAGAACTTATGAACGTACATGAGTACCAGGCCAAAGACCTAATGAGAAAAGAAGGTCTTAAGGTTCTTAATGGTCATGTTGCTAAAACTGTTGATGAGGCGGTTGAAGCGGCAAAGAAACTCGGTGGAAACATCTGGGTTGTTAAAGCACAAATTCACGCAGGTGGGCGTGGTAAAGCTGGTGGTGTTAAGCTTGCTAAGACTCTTGATGAAGTTAAAGCACACGCAACAGAGATCTTAGGTAAGACTCTTGTAACTCACCAAACTGGTCCTGAAGGTAAGAAAGTTTTAACACTTCTTATTGAAGAAGGTTGTGACATTGATCACGAGTACTATGCAGGTGTTGTTCTTGATAGGAACACTGGAAAGATCACAATGATGGCATCAGCGGAAGGTGGTGTTGAGATTGAAAAGATCGCAGAAGAAACTCCAGAGAAGATCATTAAAGTTGCTGTAGAGCCAGGTGCAGGATTTACTCCATATGTAGCAAGAAAACTTGCTTACGGTATTGGTTTAAAAACTAAAGAAGAAGTATCTGAAGCATCAAAGTTCTTTAAAGGGCTTTATGATATGTACGTTAAGTATGATTGCTCAATAGCTGAGATCAACCCTCTTGTTAAAACTAAGCAAGGTGAGATTCTAGCTCTTGATGCTAAACTTAACTTTGATGACAATGCTCTTTTTAGACATAAAGAAATCGAAGCTCTAAGAGACGTAACTGAAGAATCGGAAAAAGAACTTGAAGCTTCTGCTTTTGGTCTTTCTTATATCGAGCTTGATGGAAATATTGGTTGTCTAGTAAACGGTGCTGGTCTTGCGATGGGTACAATGGACATCATTAAGCTTCACGGTGGAGCTCCTGCTAACTTCCTTGACGTAGGTGGTGGGGCAACTAAAGAAGCTGTTCAAAAAGCATTTTCAATTATTCTTTCTGATCCAAACGTAAAAGCTATTCTAGTTAATATCTTTGGTGGGATCATGAAGTGTGACATTATTGCAGAAGGTGTTATCGCTGCTGCAAAAGAATTAAGTTTAAAAGTTCCTCTCGTTGTAAGACTTGAAGGTACAAACGTTGCTCTTGGTAAGAAAATTCTTAATGAGTCTGACCTTGATATCATTGCTGCAGACGATTTAGCAGATGCTGCTAAAAAAGCAGTAGCAGCGGCAAAAGGAGATGCGTAATGGCCATTTTAATTAATAGAGATACTAAGTTAATCACTGTTGGTTTCACTGGTAAGCAAGGTACATTTCACTCTCTTCAATCTAGAGATTACGGAACTAACTTTGTTGGTGGTGTAACTCCAGGTAAGGGTGGAACTGTCCACGAAGGTTTTCCTGTTTTTAATACAGTAAGAGAAGCAATTGATAAAACTGGTGCAAACGCGGCCATGGTTATGGTTCCTCCTCCATTTGCAGCTGATTCAATTCTTGAGTGTATCGACGCAGAAATTCCTCTAATCATCGCGATTACTGAAGGGATTCCTATTATTGATATGATTAAAGTAAAAGCAGCGCTACAAGGTTCTAAGTCGAAACTAATTGGACCAAACTGTCCAGGTGTTATCACTCCAGGTGAGTGTAAGATTGGAATTATGCCAGGTCATATTCATATGCCAGGTAAAGTTGGTGTTGTATCACGTTCAGGTACTCTTACATATGAAGCGGTTTTCCAATTAACTCAAAGAGATATTGGTCAATCAACATGTGTTGGTATCGGTGGTGACCCTGTTAACGGAACTAACTTCATTGACGTTCTTGAACTATTTGAAAAAGATCCAGAAACAGAAGCAGTTATCATGATCGGTGAGATCGGTGGTTCAGCAGAAGCTGACGCTGCAAGATGGATCCAAAAAAATATGACGAAGCCAGTTGTATCGTTCATCGCAGGAGCTTCAGCTCCAGCAGGTAAGAGAATGGGTCATGCAGGTGCTCTAATCTCTGGTGGTGATGATACTGCTGAAGCTAAGTTTAAAATCCTAGCTGAGTGTGGAATTACTGTATGTCGTTCACCTGCTGAGCTTGGTGAAAAAATGGAAGCTGTTCTTAAATCTAAATAGTTATTTTTGATTTGAGCCGGGATACTTGCCATTTTACGAGTATCCCATTATAGCTGTAGATAATTAGATTTTATTCGTTAAGGAGACAATACAATGGAAAGAACGTTTAGTATTATTAAGCCAAATGCGGTACTTGATAACAACATTGGGAACATCATTAAGAAATTTGAAAGCGAAGGGCTAAGAATTGCTGCTGCAAAACTTACTCACCTTTCAAAAGAAAAAGCAGAAGGATTCTATATTGAGCACAAAGAAAGACCATTCTTTGGTGAACTAGTAGCATTCATGACTTCAGCTCCAGTTGTATTAATGGTTCTTGAAGGTGAAAACGCTGTTGAGAAAAATAGAAAAATTATGGGAGCAACTAACCCAGCTGAAGCTGAGGAAGGAACTCTAAGAAAGCTTTACGCAAAATCAATCGGTGAAAACGCTGTTCACGGATCTGATTCAGCTTCTGCTGCAGAAAGAGAAATCAATTACTTCTTCGACAAGAATGAAGTTCTTCCAAGATACTAATTTTTAAAATTATATTTTGAAATACAATGAGGCCCTGCTTAATGCAGGGCCTTTTTGCTTCATTCTTGGAGAAGAAGGTACTTCTGAGATACTTCGCCGATGAAAAGTGACAGTGTCACTTTTCAACTTGTAATGAAGATGTAAAACGAAATACTTTGCCTTAGAGTTCGGCGAAGGGAAGTTCTTCCAAGATACTAATTTTATGTCCAGGATGGATGGTATGTCGACGGGAGGCAGGAGCCGAAGTCGACGATGGCCCGATGGACGGTATGTCGACGAGAGGCAGGAGCCGAAGTCGACGATGTGCGAATGTCCTCGTTCTAAGTTCACAATCTGCGTTTACTATCTATTTATTAGATTGAGTTCATTCTATTTATCTATTTTACGTTGCAGTCTGATATTTGTATAAACCCCTAAGTCAAGTTCTTAGGGGGGACATATGAAATTTCTTTTTACACTTCTATTTTCTGTATCAATCTTCGCTGCAAATATTAAATGTGAGTCATTCTATCAAATTGAGCAAGATTTTGGGCTAGACGTTGAAATGTCGTTTACACTCAAAAGTTTTGGAGATGGAGAGTATCACATTAAAGATAGAAATATTTCATTTGCTGTTGATGCTGATGAAGGAAGTCCTTGGTATGAATTTAATGGTTCGTCTGAAAAGGTAATCACTAATAACAAGAGTTATAAACCAAGAAAGTATAAAGGCCACGTACAGTTTGATTATACATCTGGTCTTGATGAAGTGAATGGTGAAGAAGGATTTTTTGGGTATACAAGTTTTCTTTTACCAATCTCCTCAATATCTGATCTTCATGTTGGCAGCGAGTTTAAGGCCATACTAATAATGTCTTGGGTTTCAGATCATTGGGGAGCAAGTAGAACTCTTGGTTGTCAGGTTACTTCGTTGTAGCAATAAAGTCTTTCTCACCTTGAATTAATTCTTTTAAATACTCGGGCATCTCAAGATTAACGTCAGTGATGCCCATTTTTTCTAAGACATACTTCGGCTCAATCAGCTTACCTTTTAACATTCCAACTTTAACAATTGCCTTTGCGCAAAGCTTTCCCTTGTGAATGAAATCCTGTTCAACATAGAACCATTTGTCGTCAAACGAAATAAGTTTAGTGACAAGAGAAAACCTCGCAAAAGGTGGAATTTCTCTTCTAAATACAATATTCACAGAGGCCGCTACAGCCTGCCATTTATACTTTAAAGCCGCTTTAAACAGTCCCGAGCGCACGGTTGCATCCATTCGACCTATATCCATAAAACCGAGGTACTTTGCATTGTTGAGGTGTAAGTTAAAATCAATATCAAGAGGCATGACAACGAAATTTAATTTGAACTCTTCAAGAAAGGATTGCTTTGGAATAAATATCCATCTGAGAATATGATGTGGAGTCCTAAAATTCATTTATATGCGCCTTGATTTTTAAATAATTATTTGTTCCAATATTTCTAAATAAAATAAAGGAAGTTTAATGTTGAAAGTTCTATTTTTGTTTACTTTTCTTTGTTTGGCAAATGCAGCAAGTATTGTGCCTCGTGAGAAAATCAAAGTTTCTGGAAAAATCAAAGAAGGAATTAGCAAAGAGTTTCAAGTTAACTATCTTGAAAAGTTTGGTATTCAAAAAGTTAAAATTAATGACCCTTACACAAGTGATAAGGAAATTGATTTTGAAGGACTTTCAATTGATGATATTTTTAAAGTTTTTGCTCCAGAGGCAAAGACTGTCGATGTTACAGCAATCAACCTTTATAAAATTAAAATTGAAAAAGGCAGTCCTGTCGCAAAGAATCTTTATTTTGTTTTCAAAGAAGATGGCAAGTATATAACTGTTGAGAGAATGGGACCCCTTCGAATTGTTCGAAGTGGTCTTGGGGTGATATCCAAAGACAATCTCGTTCTAGAAGGTGCTCCTTGGGTTTGGATGGTAAGCGAGTTAAAATTTGAATAAAGAAGATTATCAAATTCTCGATAGTGATCATGATAATATTAATAGAAAGGCAAAAATTCTAAGTGCCCTTGTATTTCTCATCATGATTTTAATTTTTTTTATCATAGGAAATTTGAATTCCTATGATAGTAAGACAAATATCTATAATAATAGATTGTACTCACGCGTTCATTTGCAAGTCTCAAATGCTCTATATGATTCTAATTTTTTAATGGAAAAGTATCTTCGAACAAATAACTTCGCAGTGCTTGAAGACTCTTTAACTAGGTTGAAGTCAGCACTAGCTCTTTTTAGATCAAGTGCTGATCATGACTTCGGTGACATTGAGGGGAATCCTTCTCTTCGTAATATTGTTAATTCTAAAAATACGATCAAAGAAATCATCGATCAGTTTGAAGCAGAGGTAAGTAGAGTTCAGGCCGGTGATGAGGTAAATGTTGTCGAACTCTATAATATTGAGTACCGCATCTCGACATTAATAAAAGAAATCCTGACAATGGAGGCTACATATTGGAGGGAGCGCCTTGTTGATTTTCACTATATTCAAAAGGGCCAAAGAAATAATAAATATTTTCTGATCGGACTTGGAATATTGACTTTAACTTTAGTAATCACTCTTCTTATTTTAATCGCTCGAAGAAAGCGTCTCGAGAAAACAGTTAAAGA
This sequence comes from Bacteriovorax sp. Seq25_V, assembly GCF_000447795.1. NCBI lineage: Bacteria > Pseudomonadati > Bdellovibrionota > Bacteriovoracia > Bacteriovoracales > Bacteriovoracaceae > Bacteriovorax > Bacteriovorax sp. Seq25_V. Next base: position 345,133 of record NZ_AUNI01000020.1, read on the forward strand.
CGGTCAATTAAGAATTATTAATGCCTCGAAAATGGCATCTCTTGGTGAATTTTCAGCTACAGTTGCTCACGAAATTAACAATCCTTTGTCCATCATTCTTTGGCGTCTTGCAAACCTGGAAAAAAGCATTATCTCAGATGGATATGATGAAAAAATTATTAAAGGTATTGCAAGCGTCAGAGAACAGTCTCGTCGAATTGATCGCATTATTAAAGGTATTAAATTACTCGCTAAAAATTCAAACGACGTTGATAACGAAAGATATGATATCGATGACTGTATTTTTGAATTTAAAGAACTTGTTGAGCACCGCTTACATATTGAAGGTATTAACTTATACATCGACAGTCAGGTGACATCGAGAAATTGTCTCTTTGGAAAATCCGTCCAGTTGATTCAAGTCCTGACGAATTTATTAAATAACTCAGTTGAGGCAATCCTTAATGATGATGAAAAATGGATAAAGCTTACCATTAAGGAAGATCATGAAGTTATTACTATTTCTTTTATGGATTCAGGTCATGCTAGCAATATTAAAAACTCGGATAAAGTTTTTGAGGTCTTCTATTCGAGTAAAAAAGATAGAGGAACTGGACTTGGACTCGGTATTTCTAGGCAAATTATCGAAAGCTTCAATGGGACATTAAAGTTCAATGTGAACTCTGTTAACACAGAGTTCCTCATTACACTTCCAAAGTTTTCTTAATTACAAGAGCTAATTTTCTTTCTTCTGATGTGAACCCATTTCGCGTTCCAGCTTTTTCTTGGATTAATTTGTGTAAATCCACCTAGAGGCTCAGTTCTACCTGGTTGAATGATAACTTTTCCATTATTAAAAAATTCATTCTTAATATTGTGCCCTTCTGTGATTAAGCTTACGATACAAACAGGGAAATCTTCATCATTTGTAGCTCTAACAACTTTTCCACGATTAATCTTGCCATCCATTAAGTAAGCTCTTTCAAACTCAACATTTTCAAGCTTTAAAAATGAAGAATAGATTGATGTTGTATATTCTGTTGCTAGTGTAGATAGAGTGATAAACGAAATGAGTAGTAGTTTCACAATATGTCCTTTTGTTTACTTTTAAATATCATTTAATACAAAAGGGATATCGTCAATTATTATTTATGGAAAACATGCCTTTGAAGAGCCGCCAATTCCCCAGCGCGACAATTCACTATCATTTGGATTTGAGGAGAGCTTTCCATAGTAAAGGGCCATAAAATAGTCTCTGAGATCGTACTTGGCGCCCTGAATAGTCATTGGACATCTAAGAAAAGTGATATTTTTAGAATCGGTACTTGTGTCCTTACCAAGAATGTATTCAAGTATTTTATAATCTTCATCTTCTACAGTTGCATTTGTTTTTCTAATTTTTTTCCAAGCATTCATAAGTCGATAAAAGGCCGCCTTGATATTTCCATCTCTTGTGGGAGTTGAATAAAGTTCTATTTGAGAACCAGAAAGGCATCGACCCTGAACTTCGATTCTTTCAAGCGCAGAGTCAATGGCAAATTTTCGAGCATCGAGCATACGACAGATATTATCAATCCTTCTTGTTATAGACTTTGCAATTGTATCTTTTTCAACTGCGTACATATCAGTTACATAACTAAAAAACTTATCACCTAGCTTATTTGCTAATGGATACTGCTCAAGAGAGAAAGATTCTGTCTTTTCAAATTGCTTAACTAAGTTGTAAGGCATTGGTCGTTTAAATCCCCACGGAGCTTCGCTCGTCATGTGTCCTGGATGCCCCTGGGTTTCAGCAAGAGGACGAATAAGAGCTGGAGTTGTAGAAGAAAATAGGCGAAAGTGCCCTGTTCCTAAAAAAGACTTTATGATGGCCGCGTGATTACTCTTATCACTCGACGATATATAAATATCTCCAGGTCTAAGCTTGTCTAATTTTAGAGCTGCACTATTATAGCGGGCCAGGGCGTATGTCCCACCACTTTTTGAAATCAGCTTGATAAAACTTTTGATTCTTTCTAACTCAGACAAATCGTCAAACTGTGCCGTTGTATTAGATAGAATGTGGCCTTCCGAAAACTTGATACTGAGTGAGAGCTTATTCTCGTAACTATAAATTATCATTAGTGCAAATACAGCATCAGCACAGTCTGTTTCAATACCGTAGTATGGGCCATCCTTATTTGAAAAGATGTCATGCTTAAGTTCAGTTTCGATCCAATGAGAGTAGCCTTTAAGGTCTTCTAGCTCCCAGTCACGTGTTGATTCCCAGACACTCGCAAGAGTGTTTAATTGAAAACAAAGAAATAGGAAGAAGCTTAATAAGCGCATGAGCCTTATTATCTTAAAATACTAAAGCTTGGTAGCAAGACTATACATTTTACTATACTAATCGCCGCTAAACATTAAGTATTGGTATAAAGTGACAATATTCATAGGAATTGAATGATCGTTCTATCATGAACTTGCTCGAAGGCGAGGTTAATTTTCAATAAATTCAGGCTATTGGCGCGTTAAGATTCGCCTTCTAATCAGCGATTATTATTGTCTATCAAATAATTCTTATATGTCTATTTTGGGTTAATTTTTCACGTCTAAACTATGAAAATATTTCAAGCTCCATTGTATGCATTGCTGCTTTGCGATATAACTGTGTTGGTATAACGACCCTTGGAGGTATGTAATGTTTAACATTGGCGAATACGCGGTTTGTCCTGGTCACGGAGTTGGGCAAATTGTCGATATTGAAGAAAGAGTGATGGGGGATGCAACCTTATCATTTTACATCATTAAAGTGATCGCCAACGGTATGACTGTAATGGTTCCTACAAATAGTGAAACAGGAATCAGGCAATTAGTCGAAAATAGTCAGATTGAAGAAGTATTTGAACTCTTACATGATCACGACGTGAAAGTTGATAACTCAACTTGGAATAGAAGACACCGTGATTATATGGCAAAAGTTAAGACGGGTTCTCTTCTTGAAATAGCCGATGTACTTAGATCACTCTTCTTATTAAAGAATAAGAAAAATCTCTCATTCGGAGAGAAGAAAATGCTTGAGCAATGTAGAGATTTACTAGTTCAAGAAATTGCACTGACAAAAGGTGAAGAAAAAACTGATGTCAAAAAGAAAATTGAAAACGTATTTGAGGCAACTCAAGCACAATAAAAAAGCGGTCCTAAGACCGCTTTTTTTTTGAGTGTGTATCGGAATAGAAGGCGAATTCTTAGAATACACCATCAAAGAAATCATCGTCCTGAGCTTGGTTACATCTTTTCCATGCTAAGTGATAAACAAGTCCACCATTGATATCTGCTGAGTCAACAGTCGTTAAGGCTTCCATTCTTCTATTTGTATTTCTAACCATTAAAGAAGAGTTGATACGAAGGTTCACGTCAGCTCCACATTTTGACCAAACAGTAGCGTTAAGTCCTAATTTGTTTGAGATGATGTAATCTTCATCTAGCCCACCTCTAAAATCTTTTTGTACTCTTGGTCCTCTCATCCCTGCAAAGAAATATTCTGCCGAAAATCTTGACATTGCTCCTCTTGGAAGAGAGTTAAATCCCCTGTAGTCAATATCGATGATTGAAACACTAAATCCTTGAGGAACGTGAACAGGAATCGCAATTGAACAGTTCTTTCTATCGAGTGACTTTCCTGTGCTACCACCTGCCTCTACGATATATTCATCAAAGATAATTGATAGAGACTTACTATCTGGCGAAAGTGTTGCTGAAGCTGAACCAGCTGGACAACCTGAACCACCGTAACCTGGTTCACCTAGTCTTAGATCATCATTTGCTAGTGCCATGTTTGAAATACTTGCAAGAGTTAAAAGTCCTAGTAATAATTTTTTCATAAAACATCCCTCCAAAAGATTGTTAATTGAGATCTCCCATCGCTTTCGCGTTTCTCTCTTGAACCCAGAATGCACGTGCAAATAAAAAAAGAAAATAGCAAACAAGTTTTTTGTACACTTTCTAGAACACGTGGTATGGCCAAATAGAGGCCATAAACGTGTTTTTAGTAATTTCCACTTGGTAGTGCACCACGTGGCGCAGATACTTCTAAGTTTTAACGTTCTTGCTTTATATCTTACTAGTGTTGTTTTAATTTGATTTCAGGGAGCTAATTTTAGCTAGAGAGAGGAGAAAATATGAGGAAAATGAAAACAGCATTATTAATACTAGGTACTCTATCAACGTTGTCAGCGAAAGCCTTGGAGGTGCAATTTGACAGCATTAAATTACAGGGAAGAGGTTGTTCAGATCAAAATAGCGCAGTTGTTTTTTCACCTGATAGAACTTCTGCTTCTCTATTGTTTGATCAAATGATTGTTGAAGTACCATTCTCTGGAAGTGATGATTTTGGAAGTGGAATAGAGAAACTAATTGACAGAAAGGTGTGTAATATTTCTGTTTCTCTTGATGTTCCAGAAGGAGAGAGAATAACAGGTATTGAGTTTCAGACTGATTTTAGAGGGATGACATTTGGAGAGTACGGTACAGAGACAGAGTTTGATTCGCGTATTATTTCTTGGAAAGACTCTTCTGGAGGAACTCGAAATGATTCAGATGTAATTGTTAATCGTGTCTACTCTGGCGATTTTGATGAGGAATTAGATCTTTCTCGAAATGCTTTTATTAATATCAACTCTTCATGTAACACAAGTTCTAGAGCAAGTAAGGTTGATTTTTTAATAAGAAATTTTATTCGTGCAGAGGTTATTAATCGCCGATTAGGAACACCGACAGCAATGCTTGCTATTGATTCCAGTGATATGCGTGGAAACTTCAAAATAAAACTACACAAGGAAAAATGTAGTGATAGAGGTCGTCCAACGCGTCCAACAAGACCTACTCGCCCAGGTCGTGGAGATAGAGATGATGATAAGATTGAAATGTGTCGTCGCCTCGGTGGTATTTGGCATGATAAACAACGAACATGTATCTCAATATTCGGACGTCGATAAGACATTCGGGTGTCACTTTGACCACTTTCAATAATATGAATACTGTAAATTTCTATCACTTTCATACAATGGGCCATAATTTTGGCCCATTTATTGTGTGGCGGTGGCCCTTCTTGAGAAAGTTTAATATTTTGAACTTAAGCAGACTTAGGGAGAAAGGGGCTGTCATGAGTGTAAACTTTCAGTTACAAAGTGTTGTTAATAGTTATTTTGAGCGCTATCCTCATATGAGTATCAACGCTCTATCACTTAAAAGTGGAGTAGCTGCGACAACTCTTAGAAGAGTAATACAAGGTACGATAAAAGGAGATCCAGCTCCTCACACCGTTTTAAATATCGTAAGTGCCATCAAAAATGAGAATAAACTTGATAAGATTGTAAAGGCCTACGAAGGTCCAATTCAAGAATATTTAACTCAGGCGTTCGGTAATTTTCTTACAGAAATCGATACTAATTATGATCTTGATTTAAACGATGTTCTTAGAGATCAGATCACATACTTTGTTTATAAGTTAAGTGCGAATAGAGTCGGAACTGATCTTGTTGATATTGATGGAACTTTTGGAAAGCTTGGTATTGATAAATTAAACTATCTTGTTTCTAAAGGAATTGTTGTTCAAAAAGATGAAAGATATCACGCGGTAAAGAAGAACTTTTCCCTTGATGTAAATATCGCAGCAGGACACTTACCGTCTCTTGTGAGATTTTATAAGCCACATCAAGTTGGAAATGGGAAAAATCTCTTTTATACATTGAGTGAATCAATCAGTGAAGATGGAATTAGAAAAATAAAAGAAATTCAAAAAGAAGCAGTAAAGAAGATACATGCGATTATGCAGTCTCCATTCTATGAAGGTGATATTCCATTCTTTACGTTAGACTTATGTGACACACTTGATCTTGGTAATCAAGTAGAGGTAATCCAATGAAAAATTTATTAAAAGTAATATTCTCTTTTTTTATGTTCGTAAATATTGTTCTTGGTGGTGAAGTAACAGGGGCAGGTAAAGAGATCGAAACAATTCTTGTTAAAAATGGTCTCTCAACAGCGAAGTTAAAATCTTTAGGACTTAAGCTTGGAGAGGTTACAGGCGCTGGTAAGATTCATATCGATACACTTGAGATGATTGTAACTTCAAAGAAAGTAATCTCAATGAATGATATTGTTCATACAGAATTTAAAAATCCAAGTGCTGGTCAGACTGTCTCTGAAGTTGAGTACTTTGATACATCTCTTGAAGTCATTAAGAAGGCACAGATTAAAGCATTTATTATCAGATAATCTTTTCAAACTCTTGTCTTGGGCCTAGAATAGGTCCATGGCAAGAAAAAATCCTTTCAAATTAAAATCAGAATTTAAACCTTGTGGTGATCAGCCTCAAGCTATTGAGACCCTTGTTAATAAATTTAATAAAGGGGAAAAGGAGCAAGTACTTCTCGGTGTAACTGGTTCTGGAAAGACATTTACCATGGCCAATATTATTCAGGCCCTAGGAAAGAAAACTCTTATTCTTGCCCATAATAAAACTCTTGCGGCCCAGTTATATGGAGAGTTTAAAGAATTCTTCCCTGAAAATGCTGTTGAGTATTTTGTTTCTTACTATGATTACTATCAACCAGAGGCTTATGTTCCTGGTTCAGATACTTTTATTGAAAAAGATGCGTCTATCAATGACGAAATTGACAAGCTTAGACATAGTGCTACCCGCTCATTACTTGAAAGAGATGATGTCATTATTATTTCAAGTGTTAGTTGTATCTATGGGATTGGTTCACCTGATGAATACGAATCAATGAAAGCAACTCTCTTCGTTGGGGATATTATCAATCGTGATGAATTCTTAAAACAACTCGTTTCAATTCAATATGAAAGAAATGACATTGACTTTTCCCGTGGTAAATTTAGAGTTCGTGGAGATATTGTTGAGGTTTTCCCGGCCCATGAGGATTCAAATGTGGTTCGTATTGAATTTTTTGATGACGAAATCGAGTCAATTGCCATTGTCGATCCATTAAGGTCGACGGTAATCACATCACTTAATAAGGTTACTATTTATCCGAAGTCTCATTATGTTGTTGGGACTGAGAAGTTAGATGGAGCAATTGAGACAATTAAGGAAGAACTTAGATCTCAACTACAGTTCTTTGAAGAGAACCAAAAGCTTGTGGAGAAGCAAAGATTGGAACAGAGAACATTACTAGATCTCGAAATGTTAGAGGAGATGGGTTTTTGTTCAGGGATTGAAAATTACTCGAGACACTTAACTGGGCAAAAAGCAGGTGATCCACCTCCGACACTTGTTGATTACTTTAAAAAAGACTTCCTTATGATTATCGACGAGTCTCATATTACAGTTCCCCAAGTCGGAGGGATGTATCGTGGAGACCGCGCTCGTAAGGAAAACCTTGTCAATTATGGATTTCGATTGCCTTCCGCCCTTGATAATAGGCCATTAAACTTTACAGAATTTATCTCAAAGCTCGATGATACTCTTTATGTTTCAGCAACACCTGGAAATTATGAGCTTGAAAAAACACATGGCGAATATGTCGAGCAGATAATTCGTCCTACAGGACTTCTTGATCCGATCATTGATGTTCGCCCGGCCGATAATCAGGTTGACGACCTGCTTGTTGAAGTTCGTGCCACAGTAACTAAAGGGGAGAGAGTTCTAATTACGACTCTAACAAAGAAGCTTGCCGAGGAGTTGACCTCTTTCTACGCCTCTGTGGGTGTAAAAGTTAAGTACCTTCACAGTGATATCGATACTATTGAGAGAATGGAGATTATCCGTGACCTACGTCTTGGCGAGTTTGATGTTCTCGTTGGGATTAACCTTTTAAGAGAAGGCCTTGATATTCCTGAAGTATCGCTGGTTGGAATTCTTGATGCTGATAAGGAAGGTTTTCTTCGTTCTGAGCGATCTCTTATTCAAACTATTGGTCGAGCTGCTCGTAATAGTGAAGGGCGAGTGATCCTTTACGCTAATAAAGAGACCAATAGTATGGCAAAGGCCATAGGGGAAACAAGGAGGCGTCGTGAGGTTCAGCACCAATTCAATCTTGATAATGGAATTACTCCTAAAACGATTAAAAAAGATGTTAAGGGGGGAGTTATCGAGACTTTACGAGGTAAGAATAAAGGTAAGTCTCGCATTGCTGCTAAGGATATCGCTCTTGATCGAGAGTCTATTGAAAAGAGAATCAATGAGTTAAAGCAAGCAATGAAAGAAGCCTCTAAGGACTTACGTTTTGAAGACGCGGCTAAGTTTAGAGATGAAATAAAAAGTCTTAACGAAGCTTATCTGTTAATTTAAATCATCCATGTATATGAAAAATATTTACAATTATTAAAGAAATTCCATCTTTCTTATATTTTTTAAAAAATCTAATAAAAATCATGAACCTTTTTCATTATCCTAGTATACAACTTTATTTCTATTTTATATAAGCAGCGAATCAAAAAAACATTTTATTTATCTCAATCTTTTTGTAAGGAGTGTTGAATGAGAAAATTAATTATAGCAATTGCTATGACTTTTGCGGCGTTAAATGCAAGTGCCGTTAATCTTGCGTTTAAATTTGAAGTAACATCTTCAGGTAACTCAATGTATGCATGTAATGCTGGTCTAAAGCATGCTGATCCTGCTGGACGTGTATGTTATGACAGACAAACTCTTAACTCATGTAATCCAGTTCTTTGTAAAGATGGACAAGCTTGTGACTGTGTTTGTACAGGTGGTTTCACTCTTCCAAATAATGGAAGAGATGATGGAGAGTACAGATTAGATTTCTTCAACGCTTCATATGCAAACTGGACAGACAATGGTGAAGCTCCAACAAATATTCAGTATGTAAGAAAAACAGCTGGGAAGAATTCTGCTCAAACTGCAATCAATGCAGCAGATACATTCTCAACTCAACTTTTAAGCCTAGATTTTAATCTTGGTTCTGAAAGATATGGTGCAGAGTACTTTGTTGACGTTTGTTTCAGAGCAACTCAAATTGATTACCCATCTTCAAATACATATGCAAACGGTGACAAGCTTAACTGGGCAATTGATCGTGGTGTAACAATTACTGATCTATCTTCTGATCTTGGTGATTCAACTCATGTTTGGGATCTTGATGAAACAGACGTTATCTATTCTTTAGCAACTTATGAAACAAGTTCAGCTCTTCAAGTTAAAGCAACTCTTTACTGTAAAGATAAAGATGGGTCTTTAGTATTTAACGAAGAAACTGCATATACAACTTTTGATGCTGCTCAAAAGATTAAATTTGCTTCAAGAAGCACAAAAGCTGATCTTAAAGGTTGTATCGTAAGATATACATTCAAAGAAACTAATGTTGACGGAATTTCAAGTGTAAGAAAGTGGAAAGCTCAAAAAGCTAGAATCTGTACTTATACTTCTGTAAACGAAGCAGAGTAATTCGAGTAAGGCCAACAAACTAATGTTGGCCAACTTTTTTTATAAGGTTTAAATGAAAATTTTTATACTACTCTTACTTTCATATTATACTCTAGGTTGTGCGAATCTAAGTACTCCTGAGAATATCAATATCGCTATCGATCCTCAAAATGGGACTCATTATTTCTATAATGATTTAAGACTTGTTTTCGATCGCCCAAATGTTAGTGCTTCAAACTGTGAAAAAGTAGCTAAAGAGAACAAGTATCTTATGTTTTCTGTAGGTTTAGAAAACTTCATCCTTTCGGATGAGTTTATGACTTACTCAATAAATGATTATCTCTCAATGTCTGGAGATATGTGTAAAATTGATAATAATCCTTCATCGTTTATTCCAACGAAAGAAGATAGAAATAAAAGACTCATTAAGAGACGTAAGTTTTTAAATCAGTGTGTTGTCTTTCAATTAACTGACTTTTCAAGAACTGGAATTGATGTTCCCTCTGAGCAACCAGGTTGTAAAATTACTGAAATTTCTCAAAATGCTGTTAATTTTGAAGGAAGCTTTTGTTTTGTAAAACCAAAGGTTGATAGCTCTATTGTCTTTACTGTTGATATTAAAGATGAGTGTAAAAGCTTTGACTATTACAAAGAAAATAAAATTGAACTTCAAGATATTCTTGGGAATATCACAGTTTATAAGTCTGGAGATGCTACAGGGAAGTCAATTGACTTAACATCTCTTAAACAAATGGACTTTAGAATATCTGTAAACTCGCCAAAAGACCTGATCCCAACAAATGTTGATTACGGCGATGATCGTCCGACATGGCCTACGACATGGAATGTAAGTGATTTATATCTAGGGGAACCAAAAATTCTTACAGGTTCTGATCTTTTTGACGAAATCACTGTCCCTGTTTTTGCTAATAATAACTGTCCACTTACTTGTAAAGAAGGCCTATGTGCTTCAAGTTGTACATATTCGCAACCTGTGACTGGAGAGTTTCTTCTATATGAAGTTAATGGGAGTAAAAAAGAACTACTCGCTTCATGGTTTGATGGTGGAATTGTTCCTGCTAATTGGGCCGGTTATGTGAATGGAGTAGGTGTAAAAATTCAAAAGGAACTTCTGCAAGAAGGGAAAGACTACGTTCTTGAGTATGATATTAGTGATCAAGAACTTAATTATATGAGCTTAAAGGGAAGAATTACTAAACAAATAAAAATGAATGCTAATAATATTCCTGAGCTTAGACGTGGAGGGCTTGGTATAAGAGAGATTCCACAAATTGGTACAATTGGAGAAATAAAAAAATTACCAATGATTGACTCTATTGTTGGTATTTACTTTTCTGGTAGTGGGTTTAATGGTGTAAGAAACGCTTTGAACTCGATTTCTCGCACTTTTAAGAGTTCTTTCTGGCCCCCTTACTTTGATAAGGTATGCACAGATAGCAAATGTATCGATCAAAAAAAGAGCAAGTTAAAGCTTTCTCTAGGATTCAAATTATTAAAGAAAAACAAAGGTTTTAAAATTAGTGATGTCAATTTTTCAAAAACATCAAATTTTTCTAAAGATATTCATATTTCAGATTATAAGTTTCCAAAAATTAATTGTGGATTGGTTCAAGACGATAGCGATGGGCCAGACTTTGATGACGTGGTATTTGATTTTTAATGAATAAAATTTATTTTAAACTCACATTCATTTTTCTTCTTTCTCTCTCTGTAGTTGCAAGAATTAATTGTCCTGACTATAAGGCCGTTGTCTGCCATGCAGGAAGTGAAATCAACCCTCACTATGTTGAGGTATGCGTATCATTTTCATCTTTATACGGTCACCTTGCTGAACATGAGAATGACTACTACGGTGAGTGTGGACTTAGAAATGTGAAAAAATCCTATGTATGCAATGCTGGAATGAGACATCAGGATGTTGATAATCAAATTTGCATCAACAAAGATGAAGGTGAACCACGTTTTGTTTCTCAATGTGAGCCAGGTGCTGCAAACTGTGTTTGTACTTCAGCAAAAGACTTATACTTATTTGATTATTTCTCTGTTGAGTTATCAACTTATAACCCATTGACTGAAGTTAGTTCAAATACAGAAGTTAAAAATATCAATGCAGGAAAGGCTACCTTCAATGTCGCAACGACAGATCCTGCATACACAAGAATTACAGAAGATAACGGACTTTCATTTAAACTAGGTTCAGAACGCCTTAATGGTGAATATTTTGTTGATACATGTTGGATGAATACAACTGGTCTTGAGCAATATAGCCTAGATTTTACAATCAATTCTAGTGTTATAGCTGAAAGTAGTAATGGAATTTCTTATCCAATTCACTCGGGCCTACATTCTCGATTCCTTCTTTATTGTGATCAGAATTTTGATGGGAATTTTGACTACTCAACAGTATCGCTTGTTGACGGGACTTCATATCTACCATTTGGAACAGGACAACAAGCGTCTTTTGATTATGCAGTATCAAACTCTGAGTTTTGTTTTATTCGTCAATCTTTTAAGGAAATCTATCCAGACAGAATGAGAGACTGGGATTTGAAAAATATTACAGTCTTAAATAACGTTGAATCACACGAAGAAGTTATCACTGATGGGCCAATTCGAATTTGTCATGTTCAAGAAATTACCAACGGTAATAATAATGGAACGAATGGTTCATATGGCTCAATGATTGAAACTGTTAAGGTTGGGGCGAGCTTTCAGACTATTGATAATAAGAAGATTTATGAGTGTACAAACTTAAGGTTTAACAATTCTGATCATCTAAAGTCATATATCAAATATGGGAAGGATGAGAAAGACTTTAGAGATGTTCATCAACATGATTATGTAGGAATTTGTAATAATATTTGTGGCCCAATTCATGGGAATGGCGCCAATTAGGGAGAATAACGTGAAAATGATTTTAAAAAGTCTATTAATGCTTGGTTTAGTTGCTCAAATGTCATTTGCTGGTGATGTTGATGATTTATTTGGAAGTGGAGAAGATCAATTTGAATTTGACCGTTTCTCTGATGAGTCGATCCTATTAGAAATCGACAGAAACGCTGCTATTTCTTGTGACAAAGGTCTTTGTACACTTCACTCAATGGAAAGTAGATACGGTGGGTTTGAAGTTTCTTTCAATGTTGGACAAGGTACTGGTATGTCAACAAATGGAAAGGATGGAGTTAATATTTACACTGGTGGTTATGGGACATGTGATACTTGTGACTCTTTAAACTGGGGATTCCAAGTAAAATATTCTCGTGGAAAATGTACTCAAACAGTTAAAGTACCAAAATCAGTATATTATGCTGTAAACCGTTATATGTATGGTCTTCTTACTGACGAAGGTGGAACAAGAAGAGGTTTTACTCCTGCTGATGAAGCAATGATTATGTTCTACACTACTATCATGAACAATGTTAAAGGTTGTACAAAGTAATAAATAAATTATGTGGTAAGTAGGGGGATTTACCCTCTACTTATTACATAGTTGAACAATCTATCTCGATAATCTGGTATAAATCGGCAATGATAAAAATAATAATTTCTCTATTAATTCTAAGCAATATCTTTGCTGCGTCAGATTTCCATTCTTGGGATAAGGACCTGGCCGATCTGAATTTGGACGTCAATCCAATCGAGCTTAGAAACAGAGCAGGGTGTGCAAAGGATTCAGAGTTTCCTACACAGTCAGTATTTTTATTAGTCGATAATACTACAATTGGAAAAGCCGCTTACCGTCTTGCTTCACTTACTCGTAAAGATCCAGAAGAGACAACAAAGCTTGCAATTAAAGCATACCGTAAAAAACTTATCACTTTAACAAATACTATATTTGAAAAGCTTTCTAATAGAGAGTTGCCACTTCTTCCAAACCTAACGAGCTCGCTCCATGTACCAAGCCGTTATAAGCAAATTGTACAAGGTTGCTTCGAGCAGGAAGATTGTCCAGAGTTAAATGAATATCTCGAAAAGCTTTGGGCAAATAGCAAACTTAATGTTCCTGCAGTTAGAAAAATTGTTAATAATTATAAAACAGATAACTTTCATAGCGAAGAGAGCTATCACAAGCTTGATGAGGATACACGTTTAAGCTGTAACCTTCTAAAAAAATTCTCTCCAATTCAAGCTCATTTATTTGGAACTAAACCTGATCGTGAAGTACTTCAAAAAATTGCATCTCGACTCGGTGATACTGCTAAGTACTTTGGTTCGTGTGATGATGAGAGTATCGAGAATCTTAAAGTCGCTGGTTATCAATTGGATATTAGACATCTTGATGATTCTCAGTGGAATAAGATTGGTTTTGATTTTTGGAACAGTCTAAAAATCTATCTTTCTTGGGCCTTTAAAAGCACTACTGTCGTCGATTTTGATTACGAACTAATAATTCAATCAACTCAAACTGAGGATTCAATTCTTCTAGTTTCTAATGGGTGTAAGAGTATTGAAGTACCAGAGTGTAGTAATGACTACCTATCAAAGTCAGTCCTTGCTCAAATGGCGAAAGATGACTTCAAGAAAACAGCTCTTGAGTTGGATGTCTTAAGCCCTGTTGTTAGTGGTGCTCAGGATATCATGCTCGAAAATCCATTTACAGCAGTTAATACTGATATTCTTGACCTTGCAACTCGTGAAGACGCAAATAAGTGGATTGAGTCTCTATTTAATAATTTTTCTGGTACGAAGGCATATATTAAGAATAAACTTACTGTCGCACTAAGCTTCTATACAATCTTAACGAAGAGATTAAGTGTTTCAAAACTTAGTAATGATTTAAATCGTTATTACAGTGTTTCTAACTTTGATGATGATAAAATAAAAAATGATATCTACTATATGTGTAGTGAAGCAAAGTTTGTTTCGAGTGAAACATTTAGTTTTGTAAAAAAGAATATTACATTAATTAAAGATACAAACTTTATTGACTCAATGAAGCTATTTTTCAATGAGAATAGTCTTGAGGATATTGTCAATGATTATGAAGCACTTCTTACAGATGTTAACGCATTTTGTGACTCCCTCGATGGAGAGCAGCTATTTGGGGGAGAGTTTGAAGTTGACCGTTCAGGGTTTAAGCAGTGGTACCTAGACAAGAACTATAAGGTAAAGAATCTAAAGTCTACGAGTGAAGAAAAATTAGCAGAGCTTAACTTAAAGCCATATATTAGTTATGGTGCTTCTGGTAAAGTGATCTGCCATTCCCCTAGCTCGTGTGTAAGAGAGTCAATCTCACATATCTTAGAAATAACTCGTGCAACATACTATGCTTCAACTTTTTGGAAATCAAAACATAAAGCAACAAGCTCTGATGTATTTAATCCTTATAGTGAAAGGGTTGCATGTAAGGTTTATGATCCGTGGTTTAAGACTCGTGCGACAATAACTAACTTTACATCTGACATCTCTCAGGCAATTGTAAGTAGATTTACTCCAGGTGTACTATACTCTAAGTTTTCTTTACAACCAGGGCACGTTGAAAGCTTTAACTCTATGGTTAAAGACGGGAAAATCCTTTTCAATAAGAACTTTAAAAAAGAAAAAGTGATGATGGAGCTTGTTTCTGATTTTGGACCTTTATTGGGTGTTCCTTGTGCAGTCTCAATTGCTGGAAAGTATTCTAATGGATACAATAACCTTTACCAGTTCAATGGGGTTTCAGTAGGGGCGTGTACTGCAAAAGACAGTTCTCAAATTATTGTAAATTCTGCATCTGATATTTCGACTCCTGATGGAGATGTGAAGTCGGGATGTTTTGCTTGTCGACTAAACTTCGAGTCAGTATCAAACACTTTGACTTATTTTAACTATGCAATTGGACCTGTTTACTACCTCGTTCGCTCTGTAGTAAGACTTGTAAAGGGATTAAGTGATCCTGATAATATTGCAAGAGATTGGGAAATTGATCTAAATCATTTAAAAAATACTTATAGACGTTTTGGATATATTCCAAAATCTTGTGTAAAAAAACTTACAAAAGGTAAAGCCTGCCTTGGAAGTTCGAGAGAAGAGAAAGCCGTTTCAATCCTAAATTCTAAGTACAATGTAACAATCTTAGCTGAATCTAAGACTGTGTTTGGTAATTATAGATTTAAAATTAGAGAGTGTCATAAGCCAGTATCTGTAAACTTTAGAAATGAAGACTCTTTTGAAATTAAGTCTGATTGTAAGCTGGAAAAGAAATGAGATATATTTTATTAGTTTTAGTTTCATTAAGTGTTGAGGCCATGAGCGTTGAAGTTTCATGGAATGATAATTTTTCAAAATCTCTAACACTATACTGTGAAGGTAATAATGAATGCCTAACATATTTTGATGAAGTAACGGTTATTGAGGAAGAGTTGTGTAATGATTGCTTTTCAACTGACATGACTTCATCATTTATTTTTAATGGTATTGGTGAATCAATTACAACTGGAGAATTGGCAGTACCTCTCGATTTTTTTGATCTTTTAAAGTCTAATAACTTTGTTTCGATTGACTATGATAGTCCTTATGATTTAGTCACAGGGCAAAGTCGCATTAAGAAGAAGTTGGCATACCGTAATCTTTGTGATGACTCTTCCGCTGATCCCGTTCTTTTTTTTGAAAAAGATGATTTTGGTAGAATCTCAAATCCAAGATTTATACTATGTGCCGACGGAGTTTATAATTTGGATCTTTTCTCTATTGATGTGAACGATGACTTTTTTGGTATTCCTGAATTCTACTAATTCTCTGAATTACTTCATTAGTTTTATTTTCTCCATATAGGATTTCTAGAAGTTCATTTTCGAATCCGTACTTGCATGCAAATAAGTCCGCTTCAAATTGTTTATCAAGAACCGATAGCATTGATTGATTATGCCCAAAGTAGATGTGTCCTAGTTCATGAAACAAAATGGCAAAAGCAATCGTGTTATCCACAGATCTCACCATACCGATAAACTCAGGATAAAGAATAATGAATTGTTTATTATTATGTGCAGCAAGGGTGGATGCATACTTTCCCGTAGAATAGAGAAAGCAAAGTTCTTTTTGCTTATTGAGTTTAGTGAAGTCTTCGGGGGTTAATAATTCCATGGATTCTTTGAAGAATCTATAGAGTATTTTATCTTGACGTATCCACTCGTGTTCAGCTCTATTAAGAAGAAGTTCTTTGGTTGTCAGCTTAGTTATGTTTTTAGATTTCAACTTTACAAAGATCATGATTAAATATCGGATAATCATCAGTTCAATCAACTATAATAATCACTTGATATTATTTGGGAAATACTTACCTAAGAGTCCTTTGAAGTCGAGATTTCTTGTATGATAGTTATATTGGAGTTTTTATTAGAGATTTAATCCTATTTATCTTATTGTTTTTGTCGGTTACAGCTTCTCACGCATACGAGAAGGCCGATGCTTTTATTGTTGAAGCACTCTCTGGATATTACAAGGTTCTTTCTCCTGTTACTATAAATAAGAAAATAAGTCTTATCGTGGTCAACAAGACGTTACATAAGCTTAGAGGCAAATTACAAAGAAATGGACAAGAGGATTTGGCTTTTTTAACAACGGCTCCTGGTAAGTCGACATCGATTGAGTTTGAGTTCGATAAATCGAAAAAATATCATTTCATTCCGCTCTCTCCTGCATTCCAAGAAGTAGAATTAAAAATAGGTGAAAAATCATATGAAGTTCCTGCGCAAAGATAAAATTGAAAAAACGATTCTCGTAATTTCTGATATCCATCTTGGTGCTGGAGAATACGTTGATGGCCAAAAGAACTATCTCGAAGATTTTCATTCAGATGAAGAGCTCATTGATTTTTTAGAATATTTTTGTGAAGGAAAGTATGCTAGCCGCGAGATTGAGTTGATCATCAACGGTGACTTTTTTGATCTTCTGGCGGTTCCTTTTGTCGAATTCTATGATGATGAGTTCTGGTCAGAGAAGGCTTCTTTAAAGAAGTTAGAAATGATTTTAGAGGCCCATGAGGATGTCATGGAAGCACTTGCAAAGTTCATTGAAAAGAAGAATCGCAAAATTACGATGATTGTAGGAAATCATGATGCAGAGCTTGTTTTTGAGTCTCTTCAGAAAATGGTACTTTCTAAAATCCCAGATGATAGAGTTGAGAGATTCACCATTCTTTTAAATGAGCATATCGAATATCGTCCCCATGAAAAGGTCTGTGTTAAACACGGGCATGAGTACGAGCTTGCACACCACTTCAATAGTGAGGACAATATAATTGAGGACAGTGACGGGGAGAAGTATTTTAATCCACCTTGGGGATCATATTACGTCACACGAGTCATCAATAAATTCAAAGAAGAGCGTTATCATGTTAATGCTGTGAGACCTATTAATAAATTTTTAATCAACGGCTTAATTTACGATACATTTTTTACTGCTCGCTTCATCCTCGCTAATATGTTCTACTTTGTGATGGTTCGAACGATCTTCTTATTCAAGTCGAGCAAAAATCTCACAGATCTCTTAAATCACTGTTTAAAAGAGCTTGAGCTCTTTAAGGATTATGAGTCCCTGACTTATGATTTTCTGAGTAAGAGTAACGATACGCAAGTTCTAATTGTTGGGCACACACACGAACCTATTTGTCGTAACTATGCCAATGGTAAAACTTTTATCAATACCGGGACATGGACGCGAATGTATCACCTTGATTTCGGGAAAGATTCTTCAAGTGTTCAGCTTACTTTTGCAAAGATTGATGTTGTAAAGAATAAAGAGGGAAGTTATCTGAGATCGAATTTGAATTCATGGCAGGGAACTAGTAAGCTCCCATACCATAACTTTAATTAGTTTATTCTGTTTCAGCGTAGCAGAGCTCAAGATACATTGGCCCATGCGCAGAAGTTAGAGGAATCAGTATAACAGTAGTTCCCTCTGGGTATTTGATTGTGTGGTTACTACCTTCAATGATCGAAGGGATTGCCATATTTGAGGTATATCCCATTCCTGCAAGATCACGTTTTGCATTCCCCATAATCATATTACAGATTTCACCTCCAACATCTCTGATATCTTCGTTAAATTCTGTATATTCTTCCATTAACATTGCTCCAGCTACTTTCAAGTATGTGGCATATGGAAATGAGATAACAAGCATAGCACGATAGTCACGCTCTACACCATCTTTACTTAAAGTCCCTGATAGACCAAGTACGGCGGATACATCACCTTGTGATAGGTTACCTTTCTTTACTTGTGGTTTTCCTGGTTCTAGTTTGGTAAATACCATTGTTTCAAAAACATTTTTTGCAGCATCAATAAATGGTTTTGAAAACTCTAAAAAATTTGCATTCGACATTACTTCTCCATTTGTCTCTTATAAACCTAAACTAGACATTAGATCATCAATTGAACTTTGATCAAGTACGCTATCATCTTTGTATGCTACAGAAGACCTTTCGATATTCTTAAATTTATCTTGTAGCCATTTAAGTCTCGTCACAAAAGCTTGTGTATTCATAGACTTTAGACCATTATCATTTCCAGTTTTTAGCTGATCTACCATTCGTCCCAGAAGGTCATGAGCGTCGAAAAGAATTGCTACAACGACTTCAAGTAGGGCATGATCTCTAATCTGGCTTGACTTATAACCAATGGCCTTTCCAAGATCGCAGAAAGTTGCGATTTCATCAGCTCCAATTGATTTAGCCGCACCCATGATACGATCGATCACTTGTCCAAACTGTTCGAGTTTTGCTGTTTTCGTTGGATCTTCTTCGAGTTCTTCAAGACAGGCTTCAAGCTCATCAAGAAGTTCTAATGATTCATCACAAAACTCAATAATAATTTCCTTCATTGAAGGATCGTCTATAAGGCCCATAGTTATCCTTACTTATTAAAAATTTTATCAATCTTTTCTTTAAGTACTTGCGCCGAGAAAGGCTTTACAATGAAGTTACTTACTCCGGCCTTTACTGCGATAACAACGTTACCTTGTTCAGCTTCTGCCGTAATCATAAGAAATGGTAGTTTCTTATACTCTTCAGATGCTCTTAATTTCTTTAGTAAATCAAGACCTGTTAACTGTGGCATGTTCCAGTCTGAAACGATAAACTCATACGGTTCACCAACTTCAGTTGCTTTTTCGATCATTGGTAGGGCCGTTGCACCATCGTCGGCTTCAGTGATATTCGTAAAACCAATTTGACCAAGCATGTTCTTGATAATTTTTCTCATCGTTGCCATATCATCAATAACTAAAATTTTCATGTTCGCTTTTAGCGCCATTTCTCTTCTCCTTAAGCAGCTTCACTTATATTTTCAGTACTTATTAAGTTTATTAGGTTTTCATATATTTTATCGCCAAACTCGAATTCAAGTCCAGCGCTAAAGGTTTTATTTTTCATTCTTTGAATAACTGAGCGAATTGGTAGCTTAGAAC
This sequence comes from Bacteriovorax sp. Seq25_V, assembly GCF_000447795.1. NCBI lineage: Bacteria > Pseudomonadati > Bdellovibrionota > Bacteriovoracia > Bacteriovoracales > Bacteriovoracaceae > Bacteriovorax > Bacteriovorax sp. Seq25_V. Next base: position 364,905 of record NZ_AUNI01000020.1, read on the forward strand.
CTGTGATTTCACCTTCTGAATATTCTAAAATATGAGATACTGCACCTAAAATGAGTGCCATTGTATCGATAAATTCACTATGTTTTTGTCTGGGATACCCAGAACCATCATAGCGCTCATGATGTTGAAAGATAATATTCTTGCACCTTTCACTGATTTCAATCCCACTTTTTAGTAGGAGATGGTGAGAATAGCCAGGATGTTTTTTAATCTTATCCTTTTCTTTATCAGAAAGCTCGTTAGTTGGTCTGTGTGATAGTGAGTGATCAAGTTGCGTATATCCGAGATGAGCAAAAAATGCAGCACATACGATATCTGCCAACGTTTCTTGGTCATTCATATTCATATTTTTCGCCAAATAATAAGATATAGCCACAATTCGGTTGGTTCTATTGTCTTCCGTCAACAATTCTTCTGCCAAGTATCCGGCCAGAGAAACAGTGTGTGAGATATTTAGCTGAAATATTTCTATTTCTTTTTTGGCACTTAAAATCATTGGTAAAAATGAATCCGCATCAATACAATTATTCATTCCTGATTTTAGGTCATACTTTGGAATTTCACCACTTTCTGATTCATATTCTTCTAGTGCTAATGCCTTGAGTTTCTCATTTCTCTTAATTTCTATTTCTGATAGCTCTCTAGCCTGAAGGGAGGGAACTTCACTTTCATCAATCTCTACAGAATGAAGAAAAGTTCTTTTCTGTTTTTTATCGACAGCAAGGGAGCCACCTTTTTCAGTGATAAATGAAATAAACTCTCTATGATCATCTGTTAATGGGCTATTTGCATATAAGAATACATTGTATAATTTTGATTGTGGATTATAGACATAGAGGTGAAAAGGGAAGAGCTGTCCTTCTCTAAGCATGTCGACTGTGATATTAAAATACTCTTGTGTCTTCATTAACTTGCCTTTTTAAAGAATTTACCAAATATTGATTTGATGATTCCTTCTTCCTCATTATTATTTTGTGAACTTATTGCTTTTGGTTTATTGTATTCCCCAGTGAGTCCAGCCTTGTGAGATTCCTCGAGGAAAATACCACGTGTAGTTTCAAAAATTACTTCGATTGATTTAGAGATATCTTCTTTAGGAGAGTTCTCAAAATAGCAAGTAATATAACCAAGTTTGTTAGCACCTTCATAAATAGGGAAGAAAAACAAATTCTCCTCAGTGTTAAATTTCTCATTTTCCCACTTTGGTAGATTCATCAAATCCCATTCATCTTTATGTGTTTCTTCTTTATCGGTAATTTTCTCTAGTACATTTTCTTTAGATTGGTAAATTTTTTCAAATTTTCCATTAGCTTTATTTAAAGAGTAGAAAGTCGAATACCCTTGATACTTATTTTTGATTGAGTCAGTAATAAACTTAAAAAGATCCTCTTTGTTTAAGTTCTTGTCGCTATAGAGGTTTAGTACTTTAATCGCAATTTCAATTCCATTAGACTTTGGAGTGTAAATGGTCTCCTCTTCTTTATCCACCTTGTTCTTTAAAGCAACAATCTCAGCTTCTGAAAGAGAGTCGAGATAATCATCTTCATAAATACCTCTCAGAAACTCTTTGTCTGCGTTCTCACTATAGTATTTAGGCCCTTCTGATTTTTTACCACTGGAGGATCTATTAATAGTAATTGCTTCAAATTCTGAATGTAGCTTTCTATAATCAATTGTTTGTTCACCAAGATCAACTTTTTCTTTGAAAGTGATATCTAGCTGAGATTTATTCTTCTTTTCTTGACCATAATTTTCAGTTCCATCTTTTTTCTTATTAATGTCCCAGTCGTATTCTTGATGCTTGATCCCTTTTCTTGAATCAAGATTTGTTTCTATTCTTTCTGTGTGCGCGGAATACTTTTTTGCATCTTGTTCATGCTCGAGATCAAGATCCATGCTTGAGTTTCTGCGACCAAAATCTTTTTCGGTAGAACTTTTCTTATTGGCCTCTTTTTCACTCTCTTCACTGTCAAAGGCCAGGTCGAGATCTTTTTCTTTCTTTACGCTAGAAAAGTCATCCTCATCCTCTGATATGCTTTTATCATCTCTTGTGCTACTGTCATTTTCTAGCTTGAGGTTAATTCCTGCTCGAGAGTTTTCTTGATCGTCTTTATCTTCTTCAAGATCAAGGCCTTCTTCTCGTTCTTTATCTGTTTGAAGTTTTAATTTCGTGCCATAGAGGTCACTCTCATCTTCATCATCATTTTCAAGATCAAGACCCTTCTCAAGATCGAGGTGAGTGTGATCAGATTCCTCATCTTCATCTGCTGATATATCATTGCTGTTTCGAGCGTCAATTTCCTCTTCTTCGATTACAGTAACAGTTTTTGAGACATTTCCGCGTATATAGTTATCAATCTCATTATCATTTTTCTTTTGGTCTTCTTCGTCTTCTTCAAAGCCTAAGTCGATATCATTCTTGCCTTCATGTTCAGCACGACGTTTTTCGTTTGTATGTTCAGAATCTTCACTTTCACTTTCTCTTTCTCTATCAAGCTTCAACTCTGCTTGTGTTTTGATGCTTTTCTCTTCTTCATCGTCAAGATCTAGCATCGTTTCTGATGATTTGTTCCTTTTTCCGTAAAGGTCGTCATCATCTGTGTGCTGCGATGATTCTTCTAATTCAGAATCATTTTCAGCTGATAAATCGAGTCCAAACTCTAATTCAGTTTTGTTCTTTCTGCGTTCCTCGAGTTCTTCTTCCTCTTTTGATAAGTCTTTATCATCTTCATCAAAATTCATATCAAGCATGCTACTGTTGAGTTTTCCCTTGTAGTACTTATCATCAGCCTTTGCTTTATCCTTATCTTCTTTTTCTCTTCCTGTTTTATCTTCTCCGGTCTCTAGTGTTAGAGAGCTTTTCTTTGATGGATTTCCATACTCATCATATTCCATCTCGTTAGATCGACGTTCCTTTGTTGGTTCTTCAAAGTCTAGTGTCACTTCATTTTTATCTTTCTTTTTACTTCTTAGGTATGAGTCGAGATAACTACCTTCACTCATTTCTTTATCTTTTTCTTTGTCTTCGTCAAAAGCTAAGTCTGTATTGTGAACTTTTCCTTCCCATTCTGTTTCAATCTTTCCTTCTTTATAACCAGGCCTATTTTCTTCGCTCTCATCAGCATCAATTTCTAGTTCTGTGCCAAGTTTTCCTCGAAGGTTGTAATCAATATGATTATCACTTTCAGAAATAATTCCTTTTTCTACACGTTGTTTTTGTTTTGTATCAGTACCTTCATCTTCACTATGAGCAAATTTAACTTCCTCATTTTGTTCTTCGTCTTCTTCACCTGCTACAACAATAGAGCGTAGTAGAAGTTTAACTTTATAAAGAAGAGTCTTTGGTGGTACAGGTTCTACTACACATTCAGTAAGGCCAATCTTAGAAAACTTATCAAGTGTCTTTCTAGGAATTGATTTTGCTGATAGAAGAATTACTTTTGAATTTAATTTATGTATAGCTCTTCTGTTTGGTTGAAGAACTGAAGCACATTTTTTTGGATTAGAAAATATTGTTAGAGACTGTCCAATTGTCGGAAGTAATTGGGATACTTCCATTACATCGTCTACTTCATAAATTTCAACTCCATCCTCATCGGCTGTTTCCGCAATGACTTCTTTCAGCTTCTTCAAAGAATCTGATAAGGGATGGACGAATATTAATGGTTTTGTGCCGCTCATAGTGCTTTTTTTATCGGCACAAAAGCTTGTTTTTTTAAGTTTTTTAATAGCAGATAAATATTGTCCAACATTATTTTTAAAATTTTTTAACTTTGTGCTAAAGCTTATAAAAGTACTGCCGAAAAATATTCATGAATGGTCGGCATGACCAGTAACTTTTAACTAACAAAAAAGGTTATTAAGAGCAGTAAGCTCATTGGACATACAAGGTTGTATGTACTAACTCCAGCACGGGGAAAGTGATCAAGGAGGCATCAATGGGTTTACGTATCAACACGAATGTTACATCTCTAGCAGCACAAAGAACACTTGGAAACAACAGCGCTGATCAAGCACAAACACTAGGTAAGTTATCTTCTGGTACAAGAATTGTACGTTCAGCAGATGACGCAGCAGGTTTAGCGATTTCTGAGAAGTTAAAGGCGCAAGTTAGATCAACAAATCAAGCAGAAAGAAACGCGAATGACGGTATTTCAATGATTCAAACTGCAGAAGGTGGTTTAAATGAAATTTCGAACATTCTTATTAGACTAAGAGAACTTTCAGTTCAGTCAGCTTCGGATACTGTAGGAGATACAGAGAGAAAGTTTACTGATCTTGAGTATCAAAACCTTAAGCAAGAAGTAGAGCGTATTTCGCAAGTTACTGAATTTAACGGTAAGAAACTTCTAAATGGAGAAGGTGATACTTATGATTTCCAAATTGGTATCAATAACGACGCTTTCCAAGATAGAATTTCTTTTGATACACAACTTCTAAACTCATCAATTGGAAGTCTTGGTGTTGATGGTCTTGCGGTTTCAACAAAGGAAGACGCACAAAATGGTCTTGCAGCAATTGACAATGCAATTCAACAAGTATCAGGACAAAGAGCGGAGCTAGGAGCGAAGCAGAACAGATTAACTTCAACTGTTCAAAATTTACAGATTAGTTCTGAAAACTTATCTGCAGCTAACTCTCGTATCAGAGATACTGATTATGCTTCAGAAACAGCTAAGAAGACTAAGCTTGATATTCTTACAAATGCTGGTACTTCGGTTCTTGCTCAATCAAATGCACAAGGACAACAAGCACTAAAACTTATTGGTTAATTAAATCAATACTTAAACTTTTTAAAAGGTATCGGCCCCGAGAATTCGGGGCCTTTTTTTATGTGTGCAACTAAAAATTCTCAATTTTAAATTCTGTTTAGAACTGTAAGTTTCTTTTAACACTTCGATTCAATCATTTGTCTAGCTTAAGCCTTTGTATTCATAGAACTAGTTCAGTTAAATAGTAAATTTTATATTTTTTAAGTTTGTTAACCTATGGGTTGATTCGATAATGTTGATATAAATCAGGAAATTGTCGGAGTAACATCATGCTTAAGAAAAGAAAGCTTAGCTTAAATGCAAAAATTTTGAATATGGCCTTGATTCCTTTTATCTTGTTTCTTCTCGCTTTTATGTATTATGGATATAACTCAACTAGAAAGGCACTGATTCTCGAGAAGAAAAATACTATTCATGACGTTACAACGACAGTGATCGCGCAATTTAAATCACTTGAAGAAAAAGTTTTAAGTGGGGAGATTTCTGAGGCGCAGGCTAAGGTTATTGCTAAGCACTTTGTTAAAACCATTCGCTATGGGCGTGATGGAGATGACTATTTATGGATTAATGATTTAACACCATTTATGGTGGCCCACCCTTCGAAAGCTTTAGAAGGGACGGATGTTACAAAATTTGTAGATAAAAAAGGAAAACCATTATTTCTTGATATTGTTAAACTCGTTAAAGAGCAAAACAATGGTTATATTTATTATTCTTGGATTTCTAAATCAGATAAGAATAAATTTGTTGATAAGCTCTCATATGTCGAACTATATAAGCCATGGGGATGGGTTGTTGGTACAGGTATTTATCTTGAAGATGTTGAAGCATATATTTTAAAAACATTCTTGCAACAAATTATTTTTGGAGTTATTGGAATTACTCTTATGGGAATATTCTTTTTCATCATCTTGAAAAAAGGAGTTTCAAATCCACTTCTTCAAATGGCACAACGACTTAGAGAATCGTCAAAGAATGTAACGAAAGGCTCAGAAGATACTTTTGAAACATCAGATATTCTTTCAAAAGCGACTACTGAGCAGGCCGCGAGCTTACAAGAAACAGTTGCCTCTGTTGATGAGATATCTTCTATGATTGGCAGAAATAGTGATTTTGCTGAGCAATCGAAAATGACAAGTGATGCTTCTCAACAACATGCTATTCAGGGTAAACAAACTGTCGACCAAATGGTTCAAACAATAGAGATGATTGGTAAGCATAATAACGAGGCCATGGAGCAGATGGAATCGAGTAATCAAAAAATTGCAGGCATTTTAAGTATTATCAAAAATATCGAAGACAAGACTAAGGTTATTAACGATATTGTTTTCCAGACAAAACTTCTATCATTTAACGCTTCTGTCGAAGCAGCTCGTGCTGGTGAAAGTGGAAAAGGTTTTGCTGTTGTTGCTGAAGAAGTCGGAAATCTGGCCAATATGTCAGGTAAGGCGAGTGATGAGATTAAGCAACTTTTAGATGAATCAATCAAAAGTGTAGAGTTGATTGTTAGTGATACTTCTTCAATGGTTAAGAATGTTATTGACCAAGGTAAGAGTACTGTCGAAGCTGGGAAGGCCAAGGCCGTGCAATGTAAGGAAGTTCTAGATGAGATCGTTAAAAATGTAGATGAAGTAAATATCAAGATTTCAGAAATTGCGAGTGCTTGTCGTGAACAGTCTCAGGGTGTTAACGAAATCACTAATGCGATGAGATTACTTGATGATGTTACGAGTCAAAATAATAATGCTGCAAGTATTGCGGCTAGAAATGCTCAAGAATTAAAAGCTGAGGCAAATAATTTAGATCAGGTCGTTGATCAAGTACTAACACTAGTTGAGGGGTAGTTCTTAATCGATGGACTTAACAATGACTCCATTCTCTTTCAAGAGTTTGGTAAAAACACCATCTCCTTCGATTAAGTTTCCAGTGAAGGTTCCATCATAGATTTTCCCACAACCACACATTGGGGACTTACTTTTTAGTAAGGCCTCCGTGGCATTAGAAAGCTTTGCTATTTTAAGGGCCTGCTCAGCTCCTAAGTTATATTTATTTGTTACATCTTTCCCGTCACGTGTAATTATTTTTTTTTCGATGAGTTCTGCAGGTGTTCTTGGAGTAGGTAAACCTCCGAGCTGTTCCGGACAGACTGGAATGGCCTCACCTCTTTCAACAATTTCAATGATTTCTGCCCTTTCTTGAGATTTGCAATCGTATCGACACTCAACTCCAGCAAGGCAGGCGCTTACTATTTTCATTTGTGCAACTTACCATATTTACGCATAGTCTCAAGGCATTCTAAATTTTTTTCACTACAATTATATGCACATTGTTAAATAAATTTAGGTGTGTTACAAGTTTCTCAACACGGGGACACAATGAACAATATTTTAATCGGATTGCTTTGCATTCTAATATTTTCATCATGCGGTGGTGGCGACAAGATTGATCTTAGTAAGCCAAGCTCACCTGGAACAGCGAAGATTTCAACTTCAGTATTAGCTTCTAATATTGAGTTTTCTTGTGAAGATTCAAAATGCCCAAGCGCATATGGTCTTGTTATCAAGAATCTAAGTAATGACCTTATTGCGAACTCTAATGTCTGTTCTGGTTTTTTTATCAGTAAAAAAGACATTATAACTTCTAGAGAATGTATCGGAAGTTTTATCGAAAAATGTTCAACAGGAATAGCTGTTAAAGACATTAAGGGTAATGCAGCTCTTTGTAAAAATATAACTCACGGATTTGTAAATACGAATGGAGAAGAAGATCTCTTTGTTCATATTGAGCTTGCAGATGAGCTTGATGTTGAGCCTGTGACTTTATCTAAGGAGTCATTTAAGACAACATCATCATACGAAAGATGGAATGTTGTGAGAAGTTACGAAAACGATAAGTATCATTTAGAAAAAACAAAATACTGTCGTATGACAAAGAATAATATTCGTTTCCCATTTCAACAAAATGGAGAACAGCGAGAAATTATCCTTACAAATTGTCCTCCAGGAGCAGAGAGTCTAGGGGCAGCGATTTTAGACTCAAATGGAAATGTTGTAGGTCTAGCAACTGGTATTGTAGAGAAGACAGATATTTTTAATAATCTAATGGGGACAAAGAAGGGGAGAAATCTGCTTATTGCGACTCCGTTAAACTGCCTAGCTTATCAAAGATCCGATTTATTTCCTGAAATTAAATTGACTCGTGAGCAAGAAGCCCTGTGCTCTCAGCCTATTGGAAGTGTGACTTCTTCTTCGATGTATAACTTCTTTATCTCGACACTTTTTTATGGAACTTCAGGTGGGCTTGAAAAAAATAAAATTGTTGTGACTCAAAATAATTGGGAGCAGACGGAATTTTATAAAATCTCTCACCCTGAATGTATTGGCGATGAAAGAGATCTTGTGGATTTTAACTCCTGTCAATTCTATCCATTAATAACTGCTGATTATGAGCTTTATCGTACACGTGTATCACGTTGCTACACTGATAAGTCTATAAAATTTAAAATTAAAAGTAATCAATACTATTCTCTATTTGAAGTCGGTGTGATGAATAATGGGGCAGAAGTCTCTAGTCTTTATATCTCAAAGTGTAATTAAAAAAAGGCCATTTACATGGCCTTGATAATTAGTAATCAGATCCTGATTCAGAAGAGTCTTCTGTTGACTCTGTTGTTTCAGTTGTAGAGTTTTGGTTTTGGTACCATTGAGATTGGTCTCCAGAAACTTCTGATTCTGTTGTCGTCTCAACAGCAGTTGTATCTTCCATATCTGAGTCTGTGTCTGCATAAATATTTACAGAAAGAAGTAGAAGAAGTGTTGAAAGTAAAAGTGATTTTTTCATGTGGCCTCCGGTCAATTGTCTCAATTATTAAGCACAATACTTAACATTTATCTAATTAAGAATTTTCTACCTTTTTTAGATTTTGGTAAAATCGTTTTTTTGGCCGAGTATGATTAGGTTTAAACTAATTATGGTAGAAAGTAGGCCACAGAGCGTGGCCTACAATGAATTATCTAAAATAGGGCATCAAACCACATTTTGCCTTCACGTGTATTACAATCAGATTCCCAGATATGCTTAACTTCGAGGTAGGCAAGGATTCCTTCTACTCCCATCTCCCTTCCAATTCCTGATTCTTTAAGACCACCAAATGGCATCCCCGGGTTTAGAAGGTGATACTCATTTATCCAGATTGTTCCGGCCTCAAGCTTAGAGGCAATCGAATTAGCTTTGTTTTCGTCTTGTGTCCAGATCGCTGCTGCTAGCCCATAGATTGAGTCGTTTGCAAGGGCTATGGCCTCTTCTTCAGTTTTAAACTTTGTAACTCCGACAACAGGTCCAAAAATTTCTTCCTTCCAAATCGTATTTGATGGCGTAATTTCAAATGCCGTTGGTCTAATGAAGTAACCTTTATCAAAACCCTCTCCGGTGATTCTCTCGCCACCAAAAAGAAGTTTTGCTCCTTCTTTCTTTGTCGTTTCAATATATCGCATAATTGTATTGAATTGCTTTTCAGATACAACTGGACCGAAGCCTGTATTTTTATCATTTGTTTGGCCAATGCTAATTTGCTCAATTCGAGTTAAGAACTTTGCCATGAATTGGTCATAGATTCCTTCTTGAACAAGCAGTCTTGTTCCTGAGTCACATGCTTGACCAGAGTGATATAAGAATGCGTATAGTGCTCCATCTACTGCAATATCAAGGTCAGCGTCATCTAAGACGATGTTTGGAGACTTTCCACCAAGTTCAAGAGTTGTCTTTTTTACTGTTTTAGCAGACTCACCAAGAATAATTTTACCAACAGCTGTTGAGCCAGTGAAGGCTACCTTAGATATTTTCGGGTGAGAGATAAGGGCCTGACCTTCTTTTGCGCCTCCCGTGATTACGTTTACAACACCATTTGGAACTCCAGATTCTTTTAAAATCTCTGCCAGGATTGATGCTGTTACAGGCGTTTCTGCTGCTGATTTAATAACTGTAGTACAACCTGTCGCAAGAACCGGTCCTATTTTCCAACCGGCCATTACGAGAGGGAAGTTCCATGGGATAATTTGTGCACAAACACCGATTGGAGTGTATTGTCTTTTATTTTTTGAAAAGCCTTCTCTTGATGCTTTTGCATCTATTTCTTCAAAGTTGAATGTCGCAGCTACTTTACTCATGACCTTAAAAAATGCTGAAGTGTTGTGTACATCTGCGGCTGCTTTTCTAAATGTTGAACCTGAGTCCTTAATTTCTTCTTCGATTAGCTCTTTTTTTCTTTCTTTAATTTTTTCTGAGATCGTAAGAAGGATTTCACTTCTTCTCTCTCTTGTCATTTCACTCCACTCCTTAGAGTAGAAGGCTGTATGAGCAGCTTCTACGGCATCATTGATGTCTTCTTGTGAAGGATTATGAACTTTAGCGACAAGTTCACCTGTACACGGATCAATTGATTCAAAAGTTTCACCAGTTGAAGAATTTTTGAATTCACCGTTTATAAATAATTTAATTTCTTTCATATCTACCTCGTTAATTAGCAATTTTCTAAGCTTAAGCTCACACCTTGTCCAACTCCTACACACATTGTTGCAAGGGCTTGCTTGAAATTTTTATTTTCTTGAAGAATATGCGTCAGTGTTGTTGTGATTCTTGCTCCTGAACATCCTAGGGGATGTCCAAGTGCAATTGCACCACCTTTGAGATTCACTTTTTCTGGATCAACTTCAAGCTCTCTCATACAACCTAATGCTTGAACAGCAAAAGCCTCGTTGAATTCAAAAACGTCGAAATCAGAAATCTTCTTGTTGAATTTTTTTAGTAATACTTTTGTTGACTCAACCGGACCAAGGCCCATAATACTTGGATGAATTCCTCTGACAGCTCCGCCTGTTATTCTTGCTAGTGGTTTTAAGTTATGCTTCCTTAAAAAATCTTCTGATACTATTGCTACACAACTTGCCCCATCATTCATGGGAGAAGAATTTCCTGGTGTTACACTTCCACCTTTTCTAAAAACAGCTGGAAGTTTTGCCATTTGTTCAAGTGTTGTGTTTGCACGTGGACATTCGTCTTCGGATACTTTGAGTAATTCTTTTTTTAGTTGAAGTTCGAGAGAAACTACTTCGTTGGCAAATTTGCCATCTTCCCAAGCTTTACTTGCCTTCATATGCGAGTTGTAAGCGAAAAGATCCTGCTCTTCTCTTGTTATATTTAACTTTTGTGCAACTTCTTCTGCTGTTTCACCCATACCAAGAAGAGGAAACATTTCTTTCATTTTTGGATTTGGGAAGCGCCACCCAAAAGTTGTATCATACATTTGTGAGTCTCGACCAAATGCAGATGATCCTTTTGACATAACATATGGTGCTCGAGTCATGCTCTCTGCACCACCTACAAGAATACAGTCAGCGATTCCTGAAGCAATTCTTGAGTATCCATCAATGATGGCATCAAGGCTTGATGCGCATAATCTATTAACCGTAACTCCAGGAACTTCAAGAGGAAGACCCGCGAGAATCGTGGCCATTCTCGAAAGATTTCTGTTATCTTCGCCTGCCTGATTTGCACAGCCTGTGATAACGTCATCAATTTCTTTCATATCAAAACTAAAAGAATCTTTAAAATCTCTAAAAAGAGTTGCGAGCATGTCATCTACACGAAAGTGAGATAGACTGCCTCCAAGCTTTCCAATGGGAGTTCTCTTAGCGTGAATGATAAATACATCTTTCATATAATTCTCCGGTACTAAATTTTTAATTTAAGTGATTTGCTAACACGGTAACGGCTGTCTTCCGTAACTTTGTATAGTTCTGTTAACACGTGGTAAACAAATATTGGTTCAATCTTTTCTGACCATTCAATTGGGCCTAGAGGGTAGTTAACTCCATACTTCATGGCCGTATCAAGTGATTCATCAGTTGCTAAATTCTCATCTTTTGCAAAATGAGCCTCATTGATAATCATGGAAATAATTCTTGGGTAAGTAAAACAGATTCCCGGAGCTTCGACTCTTTTTGATTTAAGGCCAATCTCTTTGAGAAAGTTTGTCATTAATTCAAATGAATGATCATCTCTTGACGATACTTCAACTGTTTGGTTTGGAGAGTAGAAAGCTCCTGCGAAACATGTTGTTAGGCTACTTATATTCTTTACTAAATAATCACCCCAGTTAATAGTTGTATCACTAAAAATTGGTGCATCTGTATAGTTTTCAATACTCAGAAGTAATTCAGCTTTTGAATCCGTATCCATTACAGTGAAATCAAGAATCATTTCTCTATTCTCAAAGTCATTTGGTGAAAGTTCATAAAGAGCTTGCGAGTCTACTTCAAGAATATCGTAATCTGTCCCAGCTAGTGCTTGAGCTAGAGGGTGGTTATCTGTTGCTAAAATGAGTTTACTTGTCATAGCTATAAAATCCTTTCCCGACCTTTTTTCCAATGCGACCACTGTCGACCATTTCTCTTTGAACTCGATGCGGCCTAAATCTTGGGTCATTGTAGTAGCTATTCCAAACGCTACAAGTAACGTCATAGTTGATATCAATTCCAATGAGATCCATTAGAGTAAAAGGACCCATTTTAAAGCCACCAACCTCTGTCATCACTTCATCAATTTCCTTAATTTTATCTTGGTCATAACTTTCTAGTACTTGAAAAGCTTCTCCATAGAAGTTACGAGCGACGCGATTAACAATGAATCCAGGGTAGTCTTTGCAAATTGCTGGTTTCTTTCCTTGAGCTGCAAACCATGTTTTTAGATTGTTAGCGAGCTCTTTTGAAGACCAAGGAGTTTCGATGATTTCTACCAACTTCATAATAGTCGCTGGATTGAAGAAGTGAAGACCAAGAGTTTTTTCTTGTCTTCCTTTTGAAAGGTTTCTTGCTAATGTTGTAATTGGTATACTTGAGGTATTAGAAGCAAGTACTGTATGCTTACTCATGGTTTTATCGAGTTTTAAGAAGAGATCGGTCTTGATTTTTAAATCCTCAATAATAGCCTCAATTACGAGATCTGAATCAGTTGAGTAATTTTCAAGGTCAACAACTTTGAGATTGTTTAGTGTTGCAGTAACTTGTGCTTCTGTAAATTTACCTTTGGCCTTTAAAGTATTTAGAGAGTCCGCAATCATTTTTTGAGATTTTATTGCCATCTCTGATACAGCGTCGGTTAGTTCAACAATAACTCCTTGTTGCGCAAACCATTGAGCTATACCTCTTCCCATGGTGCCAGCACCAATAATGAGAACTTTATTTATTTCCATCCTGTGGATTCCTTTAGATGAAGTTAAGATGGGGGAGAGAGCTCCCCCTCTTTTTTGTGATGACTATTGTCTTGTTGGTTGTTCTTCCTCTTTGTATTCAGGAAGTACAAGGCCTGCTTGTTCACACATGTCTTGAACTTCTTTTACGAAAGTATCTCTTACCATTTGATTATTTCTCTTCTTAAGCCCAAGGTTTACATAGAGATCATTTGAACGACCTGAAGTTGAACCAAAAACGTTCATCACTCGTGGCCACCAAATATTCAATCTTTCCTGTAAGAAATCTTTTTTCTCACTCGCTGCAAGTATCTTGATCCACTTGTCTCCGTGAGCAAGGTGCATGATTTCTTCTTTATAAATCCCTTCGATTCCTTTTTTCCAAGGAAGGTAACTTGAATCTAGTGTGTCTTCTAGTTGATGACCAGCTGCTCTGTCCATTAGGAAGTTAAATAGAATAAAGTCTTCCCAGAAGTTAATTCCGTAATAGAAGATATTAACTCTGTAATCATCTTTTAATCTTTGAAAACCAATTTGAGCTTTATCTTCTGGACTCTTCCAGCCAAGCTCTGTTTTTTCAATATGTGACATTACGTCCTCTCCAAGACCTTCTAGGAGCTTGTAGATAACTGAAGCATGTCTCATTTCATCTTTTACAATTTGTGCAACAATTACTTTTTCTTGCATTGTTGGAGCTTTCTCAATCCATGGAGCATAACCTAGGGCCCCAGAGTATTCTGAGTCATGTTGCATCCAAAGAAGATTTTTTAACGCCTTCTTGTATAGCGGAGGTAATTCTTCACCAGCATCAAATTTTCTACCATTTCTAATTTCATCAAATAATTTGATTTCTTCTTCTGTATATTGTCTTGCACTCATATAAACTCCTTATTATTTTCCTAAAAATTTTGGTGATCTCTTTTCAAAGAATGCATTAAGGCCCTCTTTGTAATCTTCTGAATTGCCCAGGAAGCGCTGTGAGCTTACTTCTCTGCTCATAACTTCATTATAGTCTAAGTCTTGAGCGCGTGAGATATTTTCTTTTATAATTTCAACACTCATCGGAGCTAAGAGATTAATATCTCTTGCCCATTTTTTCGCTACTTCAAGAAACTGTTCATCTTGTGCGTTTATAAGACCTGCTTCAGTCATTTTTTGTGCAGTTAAGGCTTCATTGAATAAGAAAAATTCAAGTGCTTTTTTTGGTCCAAGAGCTTGAGTGAAAGTCTTTGTCGCTCCAGCATCTGGACAAAGGCCAAGTTTTGAAAAGCCTGAAACAAATTTTGCATCCGGATGAGAAACAATGAGGTCACATGCGAGAGCAACTGATACACCTGCTCCAGCACAAACACCATTGATTGCACCAATCACAATCTTCTTAGATTCTCTAATTGCATTTACAAGTGGATTCCACTCTGTCTCAAGCGTTTCGCCTAGGTCGACAGCACGATCACTTGCTTGTACTGTGCGATCGTTGAGATCTTGTCCTGAACAAAATGCTTTTCCTTCACTTGTGAGAATAATACAACCAACTTCGCTATCTTTATTTAACTGTCTAATTGCTCTAATTAATTCGAACTTCGCTTCTTTTGTGAGAGCGCCATAAACCTCTGGACGATTAATTGTGATCGTTCCTGTGAAGTTTTCTTTTGTTACTAAAATATTTTTAAATTCACTCATTTAATCACCTTTGTATTCTGGTTCTCTTTTTTCGAGAAAAGCTCTCATTCCTTCTTTTTGATCACGAGAAGCAAAAGTTAGATAGAAGTTTCTTCTTTCAAAATCAATAGCATCAGACTGACTCATTTCATAGGCCTTATTAACTGACTCTTTACATAGTCTAACTGCTACAGGAGCTCTATTGGCAATTGTCTTGGCCAGTTCATAAGCTTCTTGTAGAAGTGTTTTAACTGGAGTTACTTTGGCAACTAGCCCCCAATCGTATGCTGTTTTTGCATCGATCATTTCACCTGTTAGAACCATCATCATTGCCTTGCTCTTACCGATAGCCCTCGTTAAGCGTTGTGTTCCACCAGCTCCTGGCGTTGTCCCAATCTTAATTTCTGGTTGTCCAAATTTTGCAGAGTCTGATGCAATCATAATGTCACAAGACATTGCTAGTTCACAGCCGCCACCTAGAGCATAACCATTAACTGCTGCAATAATCGGTTTTGTTATCATTGCCAATTGTTGCCATGATCTGAAACGATTATCTGTAATTTGATCAATAGGTGTGGCTTCAACCATTTGTGCGATATCGGCTCCGGCCGCAAATGCTTGTTCGTTACCCGTTAAGATTATTGAGCGAACAACATCGTTATCTTCAAGATCGAAGAGAGCTTCAACAAGTTCTTGCATGAGTTCTGTAGAAAGTGCATTTAAGACTTTCGGTCTATTGAGCCTTATAAGGGCAACATGTTTATCACCGTTATATGGATGTTCAACAATAATATTTTCCAAGATTGAATCCTTGATTAAAGTGGTTTTGTTACTACTTCTTCTGCAAAGTGAATTGAGACAATATCTTTTGCAAAGCTCATAAGGTCTTTTCCAGCTGCTGCATTTTCCTCTGACTTCATTGCAACTTTAAAGTCATCTTTATTTTTGAAAACCATTTCTGCAATGATATGTAGGTTGCTTGCTCCGGCCGGAGTACCTTGGATTTTATTTACACGAAGCTCTACAAGACCTGGAACTTTAGCAGCTAGTGGCCCGTGAACTTCGTTATAGTGTTTTTCAAATGCATCAATATCATTTGGAATTTTGTAAATTGCGATCAATTTATACATAGATATGTCCCTTTCTTAAAGATAATTAATTCCATAAAGTATAGGGATTTAAGGAGCCTCTGATAAGACTCAGCGCATGCTTATTAGTGTGTTACTTTGCTCTACCATATTGATATTTAACAATTATTATTGAAAATTAACAATAATTTACTTTGTTTAATTTCAATACTTTCCGATAATTAACTAAATAGAGATTAATTTTAAGTATGGTGGTATTTATGAAAATATTTCGAAAGATCAATGTTCAGATTTTTTCGTTAGTTTTAGTCCTTATTTTTTTTCAACTTGTCATTAGTGCCCTGAGTTACTTCTCAATAAAAACTGTTAACAATGGACTTGTTTCTGTTTTTGAAAAACGTTTACCATCAATAGATAATCTTGTTCAGGCCGATAGAGACTTTCAGCAAGCACTTGTCGCTGAGAGAACTCTTTTGATGGACGGATTAAGTGATAAGGAATATGCATCTCTAGTTAAAGATTATGATAAAAATAGAAAGCAAGTTATTGAACGATTTTCAACTTTTGCTAAGCTCGCTGCAACCGAGGAAGAAAAGAAGCTTATTGAAAGCTTTACAAAGAAGTATGAGAGTTGGGCGCAGTTCTCAGATAAGAACCTACCAATTTTAAAGGTAGATTATAAGGGATCTAGAAAAGATTATGTTGAAAAATCTTTACACGGAGCCTCAAAACTCTTTGAAGACTCAAGAGGTGATCTTGATGCTCTTCAAGAATTTATTTTAAATTATGCAGATAAAGAGTTTGAAGGTGCACAAGAGACATACAATTCATCCGTTAAGGAGTTAATTTTAGCGTTAATAATTGGTTTACTATCTTCTGGATTATTAAGTTTCTTCATTGTAAGAAATATCACGAAGAAGATTTCTTTTGCTGTTAAGACAATTAATGGAAATAAAGATGATCTTAATAATATTTCCGAGAACCTTTCAAATAAGTCAGTTGAATTATCATCTATTGCTCAAGAGCAATCTGCCAGTGTAGAGGAAACATCTTCATCCCTTCACGAAATCTCTCAGATGGTAAAAAAGAACACTGATATTGCTGTAAATTCTGCTGATATGGTTGGAACCGGTAAGAATCAACTATCAGAGGGGATTGGTCTCATTTTTAAACTTGCTGAAAGAATTAAGGATGTTAACCAGGCGTCTCAAGATCTTGGAAAAAGTGTTGATGAAAACCACACACGTCTTTCTGAAATTCTTGGTGTATTTAATGAAATTCAAAGTAAGACTAGCGTTATTAACGATATCGTTTTTCAGACAAAATTGCTGTCCTTCAACGCTTCTGTTGAGGCAGCCCGTGCTGGAGAGCATGGAAAGGGCTTTGCTGTTGTTGCTGAGGAGATAGGTGGTCTTGCTCAGCAAAGTGGTAAGTCAGCAAATGAAATCTCCACAGAACTTGATAATAGTTTTGGTAGTATTTCGGGGATTATTCAGCGCTCAAAAGATGAGGTTTTTGCTGGAGTTAATAATAATAAATCATTAATTGAAGAATGTTTAAATCTGTCGCAAGAGTGTGAAAGTGTACTGCAAAAAATTAGTACAATGTTTGAGTCCATATCTTCATCGTCTATTGAAATTGCAGACGCATCGAAGGAACAAAGTGTAGGTGTCGAGGAAATAAACTCAGCGGTACAGGAAATCAATGATTCAAACCAGGTGACTGCTCAGCGTTCAAATGAGGTTGAAAATCTGTCTAGGAATATTCATAATGTTTCAGAGTTATTAAGCGAATCGATAGAGGAACTGAATAAGATGATATGAGAGTAAAAAAACTTGTATTTATATTTTTAATTACTTACCCATGTATCGCACAGACGTTAGTCGTCGGTCGCATAGATAATAATTTGGGTTTTCTAAAGGTATCTGAAATTCAAAGCATTCTTGAATGTGCAGTTAGGAAAAAACGTTTGACAGTCAAAATGATCACACTACCTAAGCAGAGAGTAAAAAGTAGTTTTAAAGATGAGGTTCTCGATGCTTATTACCCTATTTCAGTGGAAGAGAATAAGAATGACTTGGGTCTATTTCCCTTATATATTGATGAACTTTTGCTGATGTCACGCTTTGGTGAGGATTTAGGTGATAAGCTAAATGTTGGGGCTCTTAAAGAAGACCTCGACTATCTTCAGAAGTTTGATCGACGCATCGACAGGCTATATTCTGTGTCGAGTGTTGAGGCTCTTATTGGTGGTCTCGAAAGACGTCGCAGTGATGCAGTTGTTTTGCGTCGTTCTCAACTTCCAAGAGAAATTAATTTAAAGAAATATAAAATTCAAAGCTTACATTTTGAAAGTATGGGACTTAAAGTTAGTAAATCCTTTGTCCGAAAATCTGAGTCTTCGATTGATCAACTTTCACATAATTTTTTAAGTTGTCTTTCTTCTATGGATTTCAAATTACCAGATGATAAGAAAAAAAAGATTTTTTCAGAGATTGCTAAAGATTTCTTAGCTATGGGCTCTCGAATAAACGGGCCATTTAAAGTTTATAATGACGTCTCTAAAAGGGAGGCCGTGTGGACAGGAGAAGAGAGTTTTGAACGGCGTACTCTTCGTACTGAAGTTATGAGTAATAAGTATACAAGCTTACTTCGAAGTTTTAAAGAAAAGTACAAATACATTAATGAAATCTTTGCATTTAATGCACAGGGAGCACTAGTCTCGTCATTAAATGTTACAAGTGATTTCGATCAATCTGATGAGAGTAAATTTGCTCTTGTTCGCGATAATAATCAATTTTCTCCACTGCACATTCAAAATATCTACTTTGATCGCTCAGAAGAGGTTTTCCAGCTTGGTATTTCGATACCTCTTCATGACCAGGCCGGAAGATTTATTGGCGGTTTGTTTGTCGCTTGTGATATCAATGAACTTCTTTTGCATTATCGATTGAATTTATAAATATTGATGCTTTCAAATCATGGGCCGGAACGATTCTTGTGTCTGCGTTTGCCATCCAAATATTATGTAGGAGTTTAATTGTTTTAAGGGTCTGTTCTTTATCTTCATCTACGAGGTAACTTGCTAGCTTTGATTTCGATTTTTGGCTAATGACTTCTTCGATAGACCAAACAGCATCTCCGACAAGGAAAACTCTTGTCTCTTGAGTGTTTACTAGAATTCCAATTGAGCCTTTTGTATGGCCTGGTAGTTCTACGATAATAATCGTTCCATCTCCTAGGTAGTCAAAGTATCTTGGAAATGGACCATAAGTTTTCTCCGTGAATTTAATCTTCTCCCATTTTAGATCCTTTGAATCATACTGTAGAGGAATATAGCCAAAAGGTGGTTTTTCGGCCATTGCGCTTTCAAATTCTTCATTAGATATGAAAATTTTAGTTTTCTTATTCTCTGCCAAATCTTTAATTGCACTGACATGATCGAAGTGCATATGTGTTATAAATATTGCTTCAAGATCTCGTGGATACTTTGAGTTAACGTCTCCATCCTCAGTATAATCAAGAAGCGATCGAAATGGTTGTGGAATTTCTCTCAGTTGAGCTTTGCCATCTTTAGACATGCCTGTATCAATTAAAATTCGATGATTATTTTTCTCAATGAGAAAAGCCTGATGGATAGAGTAGTGATTGATATTGTTTCTTCCTTGATCCATGACAAGTGATTCAGCGGAGAGATTGTGTCCTGTTTGAACTCTTGATAAGCTTACGTAGTTCTCTGACCTCTTTGGAAATTTGTATTTCTTTTGATCGAAACTTTTATTAACAACCATACTTTTTGAACATGATGTTAACAAAAGTACTAAAAATAATAATCTATACATGAAAACTCCTTTTGCTTAATATATATGAAAAAACTTTTAAATAATACTTACCAAAAAGTTAGGAAATTATGACAGAAGAAGAAGTTAAAATTAGCGTACGAAATATTTATACCGCTCTTGATGTGCTTGGCGGGAAATGGAAAATAAAAATACTTGGTCAACTTTTGTATCGAGAGAAGCTTACTTTTGCTGGGGTTTCTCGTGAAGTGGTTGGAATCTCTGATAAAATGTTATCAGTTTCTCTCAAGGAGCTACAAAGAGATAATCTTGTGATCAAAGATGGCAATGATTACATGTTAACAATGAATGGACTTGAAGCACGAAATATTCTCGTGGCCTTATGTAATTGGTCTGATAGAGTTTATTATAGTTAAAAAAAGAGGGACTGAATGTCCCTCTTGTTGTCTTGTTAGTCGAGGTACCCTCTTTTTTGCTGATCTCTTTCGATCGCATCAAAAAGTGCTTGGAAATTTCCTTCACCAAAGCCGTTGTGCTTCTTTCTTTGAATAAATTCAAAAAATAGTGGTCCAACATATGTTTCAGTAAAGTTTTGAATTAAATACCCTTCTGGGTCACCATCGACAAGGAGCTGTCTATCTTCTAAATCTTTAATATCCTCTTCAACTTTGAAGTCTCTTTTTGGGATGTCTTCATAATAAGTTGATGGGATATCGAGAAACTTTATTCCACGCTCTCTAAGGTCTGCAACAGTTGAAAGAATATTTCCACATGTTAGGGCAATATGTTGAACCCCTGGTCCTTTATGCAGATCTAAAAACTCTTGAATTTGTGATTTTCCACCTTCAACTTCTGGCTCATTAATTGGAATGATAACTTCGCCATTTGGAAGTTGAACTACTTCTGATTGAAGACCAGTTTTTACGCCTTTGATATCAAAGTAACGTGTTACTTTAAATCCATAAATTCTATCGTAGAATTCTACCCATTTCTTCATTTCACCTTTTGGAACATTATTTGTGAGGTGATCAATTCTTGCAACACGTGCAGAAAGTGGGCGTGCGTTAGCATCAGAGTCAAGTTTTGTTAACCAGGGACGGAAGTAAGTATTTGGTCTTTGTACAAATTCGTTTACAACATCACCAAAGCCCTTGATTGCTGCAGTTAAATACATTCCGTGCTCGCTTTCGATTACTTTGAGCCCACTAACTTCTTCGGCACCTCTTTTTAATGCTTCGTTAATTGCGTGTTCACAGTCTTCAACAAGGAAGCTTATCTTTGAAACACCTTCTCCATGAGCATTAAAATATTTTCTTGAGTGATCAGTTTCCTTCTTTGATGCATTAAGAAGGAACCTTACTTGACCCTGTGAAAATAACTCAAGATCAAGACCTTGGTTTTCATAAGTTTTTTCAAAGCCAAATGTATAGAATAAATTTTTTGTTTTTGTGTCGAGTGTATCACATGTAAATTCCAAGTGATCGATGGCCAAAATTCCAAGTGGGTTTTCCGCACTGATTTTAGATTTCAACTTAATGTCCTTTGTTAATTTTTTTTACAGTCTATGGAGCTTGATGTGCTTTTTTAAGGCACAACGCACGAAAATCAGATGCTGCAATGTTTCGTTTAGTGAGCTAGCACATCGGTGAAATATAAGTTAGTATTTTCTCGTTTAAGGGAGACAGATTTATATGGCGCATAAAATTTTAAATGGCAATGAGATCATTGTTCAAGGGGGCCTTGAAGCAGGATTCTCTTTATATACTGGTTATCCAGGCTCACCACTTGCTGAGTACTTTAATATTCTCTACGCAAAAAAAAATGAGTTTCATGAAAAAGGGATTCGAGTTGTTATAGCAAACTCTGAGGCCAATGCTGCTGCGATGGCTTCGGGTGCAAAACAAGCGGGACGTGACTGTATGGTCGCAATGAAGTCCATGGGGCTTCATGTGGCCAGTGATGCGCTTTCTGTTGGGAATTTCGCCAACCCTGGCATCCCTTATACAGATGAGGTAACAGGGGAGACTCGCTACCCTGGAACTGTTGTCGTTGTAGGTGATGATCCTTGGTCGATGTCAACGTCAACAGCAGCTGATTCACGTTATCTATTTAAACATCTCCATATATCTTTTCTTGAGCCTTCAACTCCACAGGAATTAAAAGACTGGATTGGTAAGGCCCTTGAAATCTCAAAGATGACAAGTTTATATCAAGGTCTTGTTCTTACGACATTCCTGGCCGAAGGAGGAGGAAGGGTAGACTTAAGCACCGAGAAGGAAGTTCCAAAAGAGCTTATTAATCTTGACCCTTCTACTTTCGATCTTTCTAAGAATGTTATGGTTCCTCCAAACTCGCTCTTTGCTGATCATGCGATGATTAAAGAGCGTTTTCCAAAAATCAAAGAAGCATTAAAGAAATTAAATCTTGATAAGGTTTTTGGAAATATAAATAGTGAAATTGGTTATATTAGTTCGGGAGTTATTTTCGAATCGGTTAAGCAAATTTTTGAGGAAGCTGATTATCTTTCTCATTTTTCCCTATACAAGTTGGCAGCTTCTTATCCGCTCGTTGACGATCTTTTAGTTCCATATTTAAAAGGTTTAAAAAAGCTAGTTGTTATTGAAGAAAAGCGCGGCTTCCTTGAAACTGAAATTAAACAGCTTTGCCAAAAATATGGGCTTGAGCTTGAAATTTTTGGAAAAGAATTTAAAGGCCAGGAAGGTTTTCCTGCCTATGGTGGTTTAAGCTTTGAAATTATCAGAGATAAACTAGAAATTCTTTTAAAAGAGTTTGGCTATAAAAGTTGCGATAGCATTAAGTTTGAAGCTCGTCCATTTGGTGAAATTCTTCCAAGAAGACTTCCTACTTTTTGCCCCGGATGTCCGCATCGCGAAACATTGTCTCTTCTAAAAGATTTAAGAAGTCATCTTAAAAAAGATGGCATTGATCTTATCACTCATGGGGATGTCGGTTGCTACTCACTTTCTTTCCTACCTCCATTTAAAGAGATGCATAACCTTTCGGCCATGGGACAAGGTGGGGCCCTTGGTGCTGGTGTTGATTTATTTACTGAAAATCCAAGTGTTGTTTTGATGGGGGATTCTACTTTCTTTCATTCTGGTCTTACTGATATCTCTAACTCTTTACAGATGGATCATGATATTACTTATATCCTTCTTGATAATGATAATACAGCGATGACTGGACATCAGATGACGCCAGCCTCTGGGATCTCTGTCGAGGGTAAGACAAGACCAAGACAAAATATGTTGGCCGTCGTGAAATCTCTTGGTGTTACTCAAACTATTGAAGTTAATCCAAGTGATCGCTATTTCTACCAGAATGTGATGCGCGACTTTATAAAGAAAAGTGGCGTAAAAGTTATCGTTTCGAATAAAGAGTGCTCGCTTACTTTTCAAAGTAAGAAGAGAGTACAAGAAAGAAATGAAATCAAGCAGTCTGGTGTAATTAAAGAAAAGAATTTTTATCAGATTAATACTTTAGCTTGCGAAGATTGTCGTGTTTGTGTCGAGGCCACTGGATGTCCAGGTCTTACTCAAGTTCACGATGCTTACGGTACGAAGGTCTCAATTGATCCTCAGATCTGTGTGTCTGATAGTTACTGCACTAAGATGAAGGCGTGTCCAAGTTTTGAACTTGTAACGGTTAAGAATTATCATCCATCTAAATATATCTCTAACAATATGAAGTTTGATTTCTCTTCTCTCACTGAACCAGAAAGAGAAAAGACTCTCGATACAATCGCAGCAGGAACACCATGGCGAATGGTTGTGACTGGTGTTGGAGGATCAGGGATTACGACAATTTCTAAGATTATCGCAAATGCCTCAATCAAAATGGGGGGGCACGATGACCTTGATTTTAAGTTTATGGATCAAAAGGGTCTTGCTCAACGTAATGGAAACGTGACAAGTCATATGTCTATTTGTCCATCTATAAATTCCATGGGCGCCGTGACGCCGATCGGAAGTTCTGATGTCTTAGTTTCTCCAGATCTACTTGATGGTGCGAATCAGCTTAGCTTTTTAAAAGAAGATGGATTAGCTATTTTTGATCAAGATTATCAAGTTCCACTTTCAATTCTTCTTGATCGTAACCTTGATGCAATTGAAATTCGTGATCAGCTTAGTAATTCTGAAGATAAGAGAATTAGACTATTTCCTTTAAAGAAATGGTCTGAGAATTTACTTGGAAAGTCCGTATACGCTTCTTCGATGATTCTTGGTGTTGCTTATCAATATGGAAAAGTTCCATTTGCTCATGAAGACATACAAAATGCATTAAGAGCATCTATTAAAGGAAATGAGGTTGATAATAATCTTATTGCTTTTGAGTTAGGCCGTGAAATGGTAAGCCTTGGGAACAATGCTTTCGAAGCGAAGTACCAGAATGTTTTAAAGCATAAAGCAGAGTCTTATTTTGACTTAGCGACTCAGTCAGTTAGCGAGTCACTCCTTCCTTGGCAAAAAAGAAAATATATTCTTGAGAAGTTTAAGGACTCTTGTAATAAGATTACTACTAAAATTTCTGACATTTCACGTAACGACTTGATAACTTTTGTTCAT
The DNA here is from genome assembly GCF_000447795.1 of Bacteriovorax sp. Seq25_V. Taxonomy (NCBI): domain Bacteria; kingdom Pseudomonadati; phylum Bdellovibrionota; class Bacteriovoracia; order Bacteriovoracales; family Bacteriovoracaceae; genus Bacteriovorax; species Bacteriovorax sp. Seq25_V. Next base: position 389,055 of record NZ_AUNI01000020.1, read on the forward strand.
GATCAGTTTATTTTTGATAGAGGACAAAATATTGATGAGTTTATTAGTGGTCTTGTAGCTTTAAAAGATATTTATCCGGATTCAAAACACTTTAAAATCGCTGCTAGAACTTATGCAAAGACTTTCATTATTAAAGATGAGGTTTACATTTCTCATCAGATGATTTCTCCCCTTCTAAAGGCGATGGATGATGACCGTTATGCTAACTTAGGAACAGGTTATGGGAAAACTCGTATCAATAGACCGGCCTTTGATGTTTTTGGTAAGACTATCGAATTTGATATTTCTCCTACGGACTGGATGCTTAAGATCATGAGACATGCTCGTATTCTTAGATTTGTGCTTGGAAATTGGCATCATAAAGAGCGTGAGATTTCTTTGAAGATCAGAGATGCTCTTTTTAATAAAGTACCAAAGGAAGCTCAACCTCTGATGAGTCTTAGACAATTAGAAAATGTAAAAGGTTATCGAAAAGTTCGCTACGAAAGTGCGGCCTTTCTATATCAGTAATTAAGGATTATATGAAAGAATCTGTTTCAGCGATATTTATTCACAAAGATAAGGTTTTTTTAATAAAGAGACAAAATTATCTGAAGGCCTTTCCTGGGTATTATTCATTTCCTGGTGGGAAGGTCGATGAGATTGATACAAGTGGAGAAGATCGCTTTGTTAATGCTTTGGCCAGAGAACTTGAGGAAGAATTAGGTGTTGATATAAAATCTCTTCTTGCTTCAAAGAAAATTGATTCGATCTCTGAATTTGGCGTAGCTGTAACTCCTGATTTTAACCCTCATCGTTTTAAGAATTATTATTTCAAAATCTTCTTAAATGAGGAGATTAAGTTTGATGTGGATGAAGGTGAAATTGCTGAGGCAGAGTGGCTTAATGCAAAAGAAGCCTTTGATTTATATGATTCAGGGAAGATGCTCGTTGTTCCTCCTATGATAAAAATCTTAAAAGACTTGAGTCGCGATATTTTATCAACTGAGCAGATAGATCCAAATTTAAAGTACGATGGTCAAACTCAAGTTCCAATGATTATTCCAGTGAGTGGTCTTAATCAGTATTTGCCACTCTCAAATACTTTTCCTCCAGCAAATAGGACAAATTCTTTTTTTATTGGAGATGGTTTGAAGGTTTTAATTGATCCTTCTCCAAAGAATGAAGAAGAGTATAAGAAGTTTTTACAAACACTTGTTGATAATGGACATGTACCCGAGCTTATCTTCTTAACACATCACCATCCTGATCACCATGAGTATGCAATTGAGATGTGTGAACATTTTGGTGTAGGGCTTGGGTTGAGTGAAGATTCATATGAAAGACTTTCTAAAAAACTTGGTAAGGACTACTTTAGAAATATCAAAATTAGATTTTATAAAGAGGGAGAAATTCTCACTCAATCTAAGGGTCATGATGTGCAAGTCCTTTCTACTCCAGGTCATGATGAAGGACAACTTTCTCTTCTTCGTGCTGACAATGCTTGGATGATCGTTTCAGATCTTATCCAAAGTGTTGGTACTGTTGTGATTGGTGGAGAAGAAGGAGATATGAAGAAATACTTCACTTCATTGAAGAGGGTGATTGATATAAATCCTCTAAGTATTTTTCCTTCCCATGGTATTGGACTTGGTGGGATAGATAAGATTGCGGCTACTTTAAAGCATCGTCTTGAGAGGGAAGAGTCTATCTCAAAATATCTTGATGAGGGGAAGTCAGAGGATGAGATGTTATCATTAATTTATCCTGATCTTCCTGAGAGGTTACATCTCTACGCTAGAGTGACTATCGAGGCCCATATATCAAAAATCAAGCGCTACGGCACAGGGATCTAAGCTCCCTTGCCTCTATTTTTTGGCGTTTTCTTCAAGCTTTTTTTCATGAACAGTTTGCAATCTTTATTTTGTTAATCTTTTAAAATCTGTAGCTTACCATTTTGCTTGCTCTATTTCTTTGAGATCGCGAGTATTTGTGTTTGTGCCACTTCCTTTTCACGAGAGAATGTATTTATAAGGCGAGGGAATGGCTCAAGTAATTTGGTTGGATGGCCGATAAGTCATTTGGAAACTGGAGAAATGTAAATGAAGATTTTTAAAAACTTATTGATCCTTATGTCTTTTACGATGAGCTCGCTTTCATATGGGGAACCCTTCTTGGATGCTCCTTCTAATCAGCCGACTCCAGCCGCATTATTGTTAGCAGAAAGTTCTTTGACCTTAGGTTTAAATGGAGCAATCTATGGAGTACCTGTAATGTCCCCAAGTGTCCATCAATCTGCAGATGGACTTAGTTTTACTACAGGTTTAAGTAGTAGCCCTGAAACTTGTCGAGTAAAAACAGAAGAAGAATTAAAAATTATACAACTCGCTGAATCAGTTGGAAATTTAAGTTGTGGTTTAAGTGCGAGAGGATCTTCAACGGATTATTGTAAATGTATTGACGGTAAGAAAAGGTCTGAGAAGTCTAAGAAGCAAAAGGGTCATCTTAAAAAGCTTGCGAAAGATTTATATGCCTCTGCTTTAGCTTCTAAGTTAAACAATGCTCTTGTATCATATTTTAAAAACGCTGAACTCGTAGGCTATGGGCAAGCGACTTCCGACTCTGTTGGTAATGCAATTGATACAAGTATGAAAAATTATAACTCGATTCGAAATAGTAAAGGTCTTTCTAAATATCCTTCTTGCTCACCAAAAAACTTAGAGAAAATGTTAGGACTTTTGAACTCTAATAAGAACAAAGAAAAAAAAGGTTGTTTGGGAGGTGCAGTAAGTGAAAAGTCGATAAAAGTTTTAAAGAACAAGCTAAAAGAACAATCAGTTGAATATAATAAATTGAAGGAAATATCTTTTGACGAATCTGATAATGTTCTTAGTATTGGTGCGAAATTAGATGAGACAATTAGCGCTTCATTTGCATCTGGTATGATGGCACAAGAAATTTTACTAAGTAATATCTATAAATCTAAAGATGCAGTCGAAAATCCTTCTGCTTATAGAGATGCTTATGAGCGATTACAAAAGAGAGACTTTCTTAAGCTTGAAGAAATATCGAGAAAAATTTCCGATCTAAGGCAACCAACAATGCAGGAGTATAAATTCATTGCAGATATTTATAAAAAAAATCCTTTGCTTAGAAGTCTGAATCCAATACCTTCTTTTGATGCTGCAGCTTTTGGACCAAGTCTTATGTTTAATAAAAATTCAATTAATAGTAATTCTTTTGAAGTTCAAAATAAACTTAAAGGATTTGCTCTAAAGTCGGTGCATTCTCAGATTGGTCAAGGACCATTAGTTTTAAGTAAAGAACCTGAACAACTTTACTTAATGTATCTTGATTCTATCGGTGAAGTCGCTGTTAATGCGAACCAAGAGTGTATGAAGGCCTTTGCAGATGTTGAGAAATTTTGTTCTCAAGATCCGTGGAAATATATTATGAATGAGAAACCAAGTGAATTGTCTAAAGTACTTAATGATATTTACTTAAGTGATGAGGATTCTCTATCAGATGCGATTGATGCACATGTCGATGCTGGTTACTTGTACTGTAGTCTTTATGAATGTCAGCTCAAAGAAAATAAGAATGTAAGACATTGTGATAAGCCAGAAGAAACTGATGGGAATTTCACTCTTGATAGCGTCATGGCCACAGATAGTCAACTCTCTGGTCGTTCAATTGTTGATGGAGAATTTGGTAGAGGAGAGCTATCTGGCCCAATTAGTGTTACAGAGTTAGAAGAATTATCTTATGTGGAATTTAGTCCAGGAGCAGAAGCTGATTATCGTAATGCGACTGATATTGTTGATTCTTCTCAAGAGGAATACCATGCCGCGACAGGATTCGAACAAGCAGCAAGTACCGCCTTTTCTAATAGCTCTGCGATGACGGCATTACCAAAGTCTGATTTTAGTTCATTCGCATCTTCAAGTGCTGCTTCAGATGTCGCAATTGGGGAAGAGGCCGTAGCAAATGACCTCGCTCAAGTACAAGCCGCTAATGCGGATAACACAGCAGTGATGAACGAACTTAAAAAGGTTCAAGAAGAATTGGCAAAGTCAAAGAATGAGATGGAGAGTACAAAAAAAGAACTTGAGGAGCTAAAGGCTAAAGAAGCGCTTGCTGAGCAACAACGTATTAACGATGAGAATGAAAGAAAACTTCAAAATACTATCAACTCATTAGAAGATAAAATTGCCAAATTAGAGAAGAAAGAAGCATCGCTAGCTTCAACTCCAACAAATAAGAAGGTTAAGTATTCTAATCCTATGAATACCAAAGGAAATAGCTTAGCGACTTCAGGGGCTGAACAAAGTGAAGGCACTGTTGAAAGTTCTCAAGGGGTCGTATCGACAAGTAGTGGATCTAATTTTTCAAGAGTTGACTCAATTAGTTCATCGAAAGATACTCAAAATGTAAAAAATGCTCTTAAGAGACTTGAGGAAAGTCGAAGCCAGGCGGGAATTGCTTCAGGTGGTGGACTATCTATTTTATCAGCGAAGAGTTTAGATGATCCTTCGCTGCAGACAAAGGTTAGAGAAGCATACCAAAATGGAATTGAAACAATCTATGTTAATGTTGGCGGAAACGTTTATAGAATTAGTCCAATGAAAGATGCTAAAGGTAATATTGTCGAAGAAGATGGGACCTTGAAATTTATTACAGAAATTGCAACGACTTCGCTCATTGAACAAGATGAACTAGCTGCTGCTAATACTGAAGAATTAAAACGCCTCCCAGCTTCTGTTACAGATGAACCTGTGTTGAATCCAGAAGACCCTGCATATAGAAAAGCACAACTTGATGCACTCTTAAATTCTGCGGAAGGAGAAAAGTAAAATTGCTTAAGAAAATTTTTATTATATCTCTTATCACCCTTACTAGCTTTGGTAAGGGTTTTTTTAATTACTCACAATCTGTTGATATTCTAAACTATTTTGATTATTTATCTTTAAGTTATGGGTCGAATCAAGATGGTCTCTATCAAAACGAGTGGATAAAAAAGTTTGGTCAGTTTAGTGATGAAGAGAAAGAGATGCTTAAGCAATTTCGTGAATTGAGAGCAAAGTATAATAAAAAAGATCAAGAGTTCGATAGTTTTACACTTTCATTTTATAAAGCAAGTTCGATAGATGAAGCTTTAAAAAACCTCTCTAAAGTTGTAACAAAGAAAGAAGTCGATACTGTCGTTAAACTTTTAAGACACTTCAAACAAAAAGCAAGTTCATTTATTTCTGAATCCGCTAGTTTTAAAGGAAAGGCGCCCGAGCTTGAGAAGCGTTTAAAGAAGAATGGTGTACTAAAGGCCTATCAAGATGTTTTTAAATTTTTTGGATTTAAAAAGAACTTTCAGGCAAAAATATTTTTTGTATGGGCCCCTAAGTCATTTAATATGGAGATCGTGAATCTTCAAAATATCATTTTAATCAAAGTGAATCCATTGGAAGATATTTCTATTAAACTCGATGATATCGAAAGCTCTAAGCTTTTAGTGAATTCTCTTTTCTCTACACTCACTAAAGCTCAACTTGAAAACTTTAAAAAGATTTTGGGTACATCTTGTCCCGCCGACGCCTATAATGTTTTAACATATGTTCTAGGTCCAATGCATGCTAAGTATGTGGTACAAAAAAAATCTTTCGACCCTTATGTTAGTAACTTTTCAGATCCTAAAACTAATCTTCTTGCCATTAGCTTTCATCAACTTTTTGAAGGTCAACTAGCCTCAAAAATGGAATTCAGTGGTTCATTTCCAAACAAGCTCGAGTATCTTTGTTCTTTGATAAAATAACGCATCGAAAAGTCTCTGAAATCTAGTAAGCCTTAAGACAAGTTCTTGTCATAAAGGTCACTCAAATAGTAATATTCTCACATACTTACTCTTTTAAATTTAGGATTTGAGATGGATTCGATTATTTCAAAAATTGATCGTCATAGTGACGATTTTAAGACCAATAAAGAACATAATATTTCAATACTTGAAACGTTCTATACAAAAATAAATCACGTTAAAGCTGGAGGAGGCGAAAGTTCCGTAGCTAGACATCATAGTCGTGGTAAATTACTTCCAAGAGAAAGGATTGAAAAAATTCTTGATCAGGACTCGCCATTTTTAGAGTTGTCTTCTCTTGCTGCTGACGGAATGTATGGAATGGACGTTCCAAGTGCTGGTATCGTTTGTGGGATTGGACGTGTTCATGGTGTAGAATGTATGTTTGTTGCGAACGATGCAACTGTTAAAGGTGGGACTTACTTTCCGATGACAGTTAAAAAACATTTGAGAGCACAAGAGATCGCGAGGGAAAATAGACTACCTTGTATTTACCTTGTTGACTCGGGGGGCGCTTTTCTCCCTATGCAAGACGAGGTTTTTCCTGACAAGGAACACTTTGGAAGAATCTTTTACAATCAAGCTCAGATGTCTGCCGTGGGAATTCCGCAAATTGCTGTCGTTCTCGGTAGCTGTACGGCCGGAGGGGCTTATGTTCCAGCAATGGCAGATGAATCAGTTATTGTTAAAGACAATGGAACAATCTTTTTAGGTGGGCCACCTCTTGTTAAAGCTGCTACAGGTGAAGTGGTAACGGCTGAAGAACTTGGTGGGGCTTATGTTCACACTCATGAAAGTGGTGTTGCTGATCATTATGCTGAAGATGAGATGGATGCATTAGCTATTACTCGTAATATTGTTGAAAACTTGAATTATAAGTCACTCGGTACCATTACTGGAGACAAGAGAGAAAGCATAGTAGAAGATCCGAAATATGATATCGAAGATGTTTATGGAATTCTTCCACATGATACGAAGAAGCCTTTCGATATTAGAGAAATCATTGCTCGTCTGGTTGATGGTTCAAAATTTCATGAATTCAAAGAAAACTACGGGGCGACACTCGTCTGTGGTTTTGCTCGTATTCACGGACATCAGGTAGGTATTGTTGCCAATAATGGTATTCTATTTTCTGAAAGTGCTCAAAAAGGAGCTCACTTTATCCAGCTTTGTGGACAGAGAAAAATTCCACTAGTTTTCCTGCAAAATATTACTGGGTTCATGGTTGGAAAGAAGTATGAATCTGAGGGTATTGCAAAGCATGGAGCTAAGATGGTTACGGCCGTTTCAACTGTAGACGTTCCAAAATTTACTGTGATCATTGGTGGTTCATTTGGCGCTGGGAACTATGGGATGTGTGGAAGAGCTTATTCTCCTCGTTTCCTATGGATGTGGCCAAATGCGAGAATATCTGTAATGGGCGGAGAACAGGCCGCAGGTGTTCTTGCTACAGTTAAACAAGATGGTCTTGAAGCAGCTGGAAAGAAGCCAATGAGTGATGAAGAAGTAGCAGCGTTTAAAAAGCCTATTCTTGATAAGTATGATGTTGAAGGAAGTGCTTATTACTCAACAGCTCGCCTTTGGGATGATGGAGTTATCGACCCTAAGCACACGAGAAATATTCTAGGTCTTGCTATTGAAGCAAGTTTAAATAAATCAATTGAGGACACTAAATTTGGTGTCTTTAGAATGTAATTTGGTTGGTGATTTGATGACTGATTTATATAAGAAAACATTGGATACAAGGGGAGTGGCCACGATCACTCTAAATCGCCCAGAAATTCATAACGCCTTTAATGACGAATTGATTCTAGGTCTAATTAAGGAATTTAAAGAGATGGACGCAGACCCTTCTGTAAAGCTGGTTGTTTTAACTGGAGAGGGAAAGTCATTCTGTGCAGGCGCTGATTTAAATTGGATGAAGAAAATGGTGAGCTATACTCTTGAGGAGAATATTGCTGATTCGATGAATCTTGCAAACCTCTTCGAAGTTACAAATTTCTTCTCTAAGCCAATTATTGGTAAAATTAATGGTGCAGCTCTTGGAGGAGGAAGTGGACTTGTTGCAGTTTGTGACCATGTCGTTGCTCACGAAAGTGCTCTTTTCGGATTTACAGAAGCAAGATTAGGGCTTGTTCCTGCTGTTATCTCTCCATATGTTATTGCTAAAATTGGTCACTCAAATGCAAGAACTCTTTTTCTTTCTGGGAAGCGTTTTGATGCTGTATATGCAAAGAGTATCGGCCTTGTTCACGACATCTCACTCGATCGTTATTTTGAAAAAGATATCCAAACGACAATTGAAGAGTTTTTAAAATCATCGCCTGCAGCACAAGTTGAATCAAAGAAACTGATCTTTGGAGTTGAAAGTCGTATGCATAGTCTTGAAGATAGAAAGAAATTTACTTGTGAAACTATTGCCAAAATGAGGATTAGTGAGCAAGGGCAAGAGGGGATGAATGCTCTTCTTGAAAAAAGAAAGCCAAATTGGTTGGAGTCGTAATGAAAATTAATAAAGTACTAATTGCTAATAGAGCAGAGATTGCAATTCGTATTATCAGAACTTGTAAGTTCTATAATATTAAAACTGTAACTCTTTACACTGAAGAAGAAAAAGATCTTCCTCAACGTTTTGAAGCGGATCAAAGTGTTTACCTTGGAGATGGACCACTAAAAGACACATATCTTAATATTGATAAGATTATCAGTGTTGCTAAAGAGACTGGTGCTGATGCAATCCATCCTGGCTACGGTTTTCTTTCTGAGAATGCAGAGTTTGCAAAAAAAGTTGTCGAAAATGGTTTGATTTTTATTGGGCCTTCTGTTGAATCCATCATTCTTATGGGTGATAAGAAAGGTTCTAAGGAGAAAATGATTGAAGTTGGTATACCAACTATCCCTGGCTATCATGGAGCTGATCAAAGCACTTCTACTCTAGAAGCCGCTGCTGATAGTATTGGTTATCCTGTGCTTATCAAGGCTTCTGCTGGTGGTGGTGGAAAAGGTATGCGCGTCGTTTATGATAAGAAATCCTTTGTTGCTGAGTTAGAGTCATGTAAGCGTGAAGCAACAAACTCATTTGGATCAGACATTGTATTAATTGAAAAATTCATTGAGAATCCAAGACATATTGAAGTCCAGGTCATGTCGGACAATCATGGAAACCACTTTCACTTTTTTGAAAGAGAGTGCTCGATACAAAGACGTCATCAAAAAATTATCGAAGAAACGCCATCACCTGCTCTTAGTCCAGAGCTTCGTGATTCGATAACCAGAACAGCCGTGCAGATTTCTTCTGCAATTAACTACTCCGGCGCTGGAACGGTAGAGTTTATTCTAGATGGAGATAAGTTCTACTTCCTTGAGATGAATACGAGACTTCAGGTTGAGCATCCAATTACTGAAGAGGTCACTGGCTTCGATCTTGTTGAGCTTCAGTTAAGAGCTGCTTCTGGTGAAAAATTTGATTTTACTCAAGATGATATCATTCAAACTGGACATTCGTTAGAGGTTAGAATTTACGCGGAAAATCCAGATGATAATTTCATGCCTGCGATTGGACAAATTACAAAAATTGGAGAGCCAAATTATTTCACTCGTCTTGATACTGGTTACCGTGATGGTTCTGAGATTACTGTAAACTTCGACCCGATGATTGCAAAGGTAATCGTTCATGGAGATACAAGAGAAGAGTCGATTGAGATGATGCTGGAGTCTTTGAGTGATCTACCATTTTTTGGCTTTGCTACTAATCGTGATTATCTCACTCGTATCTTAACACATGAAAAATTTATGAGTGGGGAGACATATACTCACTTTGTAAAAACTTATGAAGAAGATCTAAAAAAAGCAGCACCTTCTGATGATGTTGTTGCCGCAGCGATTGGAGCACTTTTGCTGAATGATCATAAGTTGATTGAAAATGTTAATTCTAATAAGTCTTGGGACTCATTAGTTGGATTTAGGAATATATAATGAAACGTTCTTTTAAATTAGGTGATAGTGAGATTATTATTGATATCATTGAGGTTAATGTCGATATAGTAAAGTTTTACTATAATGAGACTCTTTATACTATTCGCAATGAAGGAGATGTCTTTTCATTAAATGATGCTTATTTTAAAGCTCAAGTTAGTGATGATCGAGTCGCTATTAATGGTCAAGATATTGAGCTTGCGACAGTTAAGACAGAGCGTACTTCTTCGAGTAAATCTCATGGTGGGGATATGTTATCACCAATGCCAGGAAAGATTTTAAAACAATGTTTAAATGTTGGTGATACATTTGCTCCTGGTGATGCGATTCTTGTAATGGAAGCAATGAAGATGGAGCATACGGTAAAGGCTTCAGTTCATGGTAAACTTCTAGATTACCTTGTTACAGAGGGGCAATTAATTGAGGGGTCTCGAGACCTTATCAGTTTTGAGCTAATTGAGAGTTAAAATGACAAATAATAATGTGAAAATTGTTGAAGTCGGTCCTAGGGATGGACTTCAAAATGAAAAGAATCTTGTGAGCCTTGAGGTTAAAGTTAACTTTATAAAAAAACTTCTGGCAGCTGGTATTCGTTCACTTGAGGTGACTAGCTTTGTTCGGCCGGATAAAATTCCACAAATGAGTGACGCTTCAGAACTTTTTCCGTTAATCAAAGAATTTGCAAGGGATATGGCCGTTGAACTTCCTTGTCTCGTTCCTAATCTTATTGGATTAAATTCTGCTCTTGGCCTTGGTGTTGATCATATTGCACTATTTAGTGCGACTTCAAATACGTTTAACAAAAAAAATATTAATGCGACTGTTGATGAATCTTTTAGTCGACTACAAGAAGTCGTTGAATATGTGAAATCCTCGGGAAAAGCCGTTAAAATGAGAGGCTATGTCTCAACTGTCTTTGGCTGTCCTTATGAGGGAGAAATTGATTTAGACCATACCCTTAAAGTTATCGAGAAAATGAGAGACTTGGGTGTTGATGAAATTTCACTTGGAGATACTATCGGGGTGGCCAACCCAATTCAGGTGCAAACACTTATCACGGCGCTTAAAAAGAACTTTGATCTTTCAAAGATTGCAATGCACTTTCATGATACAGAAGGGATGGCCGTTGCAAATATCTATACTAGTTTCAACGAAGGTATAAGAATTTTTGATTCATCAGCTGCTGGTCTTGGGGGTTGTCCTTACGCAAAAGGAGCTACTGGTAATGTTGCAACAGATGACGTTGTAAATCTTTTTGATAAAATGAACGTCAACACAGGTATCGATGCGTCTAAACTTCACGAAGCATCATCTTATATCCTAGAAAATCTAGGAAAGCAGGGAGGATCTAAATTCTTTCATGCCTTTGAAGGAAGAAAGTCATGAGTGATTTTTTCTCTCGAGAATTTAAAGATTTAAAGGTTAAACTTGATGATGGAATTCTAGTCATAGGACTTGATAATCAGAAATTTAGTAATGCATTTTCTGATGCATTAATTTCATCTTTTGTATCAGTATTAGAATTTGCAAATTTCTCTCCTGACGTTAGAGTTATCATTCTTACTGGAGAAGGGAAAAACTTCTGTGCAGGTGGAGATGTCAAGGCAATGCAGAACAAGACCGGGATGTTTGCTGGGGAAAGTTATGAATTGCGTGAACGATATGCATCAGGTATTCAGAGAATCCCTCTTGCTATTGAAGCCCTAAAAAAGCCTATCATTGCAATGGTTAATGGTGCTGCTATCGGTGCTGGTTGTGATCTCGCAGCAATGTGTGATATTAGAATCTGTGATGAAAATTCTCGTTTTGGCGAAACTTTTACTAAACTTGCTCTTGTTCCAGGAGATGGCGGTCCATATTTTCTCGCACGTGTCATTGGGTATACAAAGGCCATGGAGATGTACTTAACAGGTGATATTTATTCTGCAACACAAGCAAAGGAAATGGGTCTTGTTTATAAGGTTTGCTTAAGTGGTGAATTGTTAAATGAAACAATGAGCCTTGCTCGTAGGATTTCGAAAAATGCTCCTATTGCAATTGAGTTTACCAAAATGGCAATGAAACGTGCCGCAAAAGATGATCTACAGTCTCATTTGAACTTTGTTTCTCTTGCACAGGGAATTACTCAACGTAGTGATGATCACTTTAAGGCCATCGATGCTTTACTAACTAAAACAGAGGTTGAATTTGAGAGGAAGTAGTTTATTGACTACTTTCTTAATGATCATGATTCTTGCTACTTTTGCGAGTTGTTCTAATCTTTCATTTTACAATGACTCAGATATTTTAATTAGAACGGTTTCTCCTAAAGTCGAAAAGCAGCAAAATTATATTATTGAATTTGTATCAGAAACTCTTTTATGGGGAATGATACCTACCGAGAATAAGCTTGATGTCTATAAAAATATTAACTTGGGGGCCTATAATAAGGTAGGAAACCTTTCAGTTAAGATTTATCAGACTCGTTACCAGAAGTTTCTAACTATTGCCTCTTTTGGGATCTATATTCCAGAGACAGTTCAGTATAATTTTTGGGGGGAGTACAAGTTAAGTGAATAGGATATTATTTTTTATTTTACTATTTCTTCTCTCTGGATGCTCTACATCTTTGACGATCAAGCCACATAAGTGCAACGCTTCACTCGTTTTGTTTCCTAAGACTTTTAGTAGTCAAAAGTATGAAAATATTAAAATAACAACAAAGGGAGTGGGGAACTATGATTTTCTTCTCTATGAAGAATTAAAAGATCATGGATTGAACTGCACTCAGATGTCAGAACTTTTTTATAGTGTTGAAACTGATTTTACTGATGTTGTTTTGGGAATTCTTCCATCCTTTACTTCTCGCACAATCACTATCTGGTATCGATAATTAAGATTTATTGATTTAGAGTTTTAGATTTCTCATGTTATGTTTCTTCTTTTGGAGGTCGGCTTGAAGCATGAATTTCTTGATTCAAATATTGGATTATCAATTACATTCTCATTAGAGGTTTTCTATATTTTTTCTGTTGTACATATGCTCCTTGATTTATTACATCAAGATTTCTATTCGATATATATACTGCTTCTATTTATGTTAGGACTTTTTGTTTCATTATACGGAAAAATGTTGAAGGTCAGTCGAGGAAGACTTTTTAGTACCGGTCGCGCTAGTATTGATATAAAAAACTCAATGATTTATTATGCGGGCTTTTCTTTAGTGATGATTAGTTTTATTTTACACTTATTCTAGCTATTAACTGCGTTCATCTTCATCTAAAAGACCCATAAGATTCGAGAAGAAACTCTTCTTATACTCTTGAACTTCTTCTTCACTTCCTAGATGTCCAAAACTTTGTCTGTCCTGTTCGAGAAATAGCCCCTTCTTATCAAGATCAATAATAAAACGACTCTTATGCCTAGGAACATCTGTTCCATAGATCTTTCTCTGCTTACAGTATGTCATGACAAGTTTTTCTTGGGCGCGAGTAATTCCTACATAGCAAAGTCTTCTTTCTTCGTCGGTTCCGCCACCTTCGCTAATAACTCTTTTATGAGGAAGAAGCTCTTCTTCCATGCCTATAAGGTAAACAGTGTCAAACTCAAGGCCCTTTGAAGAGTGTAGAGTCATCATGGTAACAGAGTTCTTCTTGATGTCATCATCTTCGTCTTCGTTGGTGTCTTGATTGTCTTGCAAGAGAAGCTTTTCAACAAATGTTTCAAGATTTGCTTTTTCTTTATAGTATTTTTCAAAACGTTCTGCAGACTCGATAAACATCGTAATATCATTGCGACGTCTTTCAATCTGTTTTACATTGTCATAATTCTTTTCGATGAAAGAAAAATACTTTATTTCCTCAACGAGAGCAGAAATAGATTGAGCAAGTGTTCCATGATTGAACTTATGTCTAAATTCTTCAATTAGCTTAGTGAAGTTGTGTATATGATCCCGTCTGTTCGGGTCTAGATCAGGCTTATCTTTCAGTGCCTGATAAAGACTTATATCCTCATCTTCTGTGACTTCAAGATATTTTTCAAGTGTACGCATTCCAATTCCACGGTTAGGAATATTTAAAATTCTACGCAGCGAAATTTGATCATTTGGATTTCTAATAACCATGAGATAGGCCATGAGATCCTTAACTTCTTTCTTTTCATAGAATTTTTGGCCACCCAGCATTTCATACGGAACACGCGAAAGTCTAAGTTGTTCTTCAATTGGCATGGCCTGCGTATTAGAGCGATAAAGAATCGCGATATCACTTAAGTGACCACCTTTACTTTGGAAATTTACGATATCTTCAACGACTACTTGTGATTCATGATCAGTATCGGCCATAGACCATAGTAGTGGTTTGTTAGGAGACTTCTTATCTGACCAAAGAGTTTTCTCTCTTCTATTCTTATTTTCTTTAATTACTTCGTTAGCAAGTTCGAGAATTGGCGAGATTGAACGATAGTTTTGTTCAAGCTTGACAATTTTTGCGCCAGGAAAATTCTTTTCGAAGTTTAAAATATTTGTAATATCAGCGCCTCTAAAAGAATATATCGCTTGGTCATCATCACCTACAACACAGAGATTATTATGTGTTTTTGTTAAGTGTAAAACGAGATTAAACTGCAGAGTATTGGTATCTTGATACTCATCAATCATAATATATTTGTACTTCGTTGAATATTTTTCTGCGATATCAGGAAACTTATCAAATAGCTTCACAGTGAGAAGTAAGATATCGTCAAAATCGATAGCATTAAAGAATTTCAACTTTTCTTGATAAACTTCATAAACATAGTTAATAGCGTGATCGTATGGATCTTCATCATTAAAGTAATTTGAGTCGCTAAAGTCATCGGCACTGATGCCAGCATTTTTTAAGACACCAATTTTTGAGAGAATAACTTCTTTTTTGAAAGTTTTCTCTGCATTGTAGAGAGTGAGAGCTTCTCTAATAATGGCAAGCTGATCCGAAGTATCGTAGATTGAAAATTTCTTATGATAACCAAGTTTATCAATTTCCTCTTTTAAGATACGAAGCCCCAATGAGTGAAATGTTGCGAGGGTTGTACCTTTAGACTTTCTCTTTCCTAGGAGGGCGATAACCCTTTCCTTCATTTCTTTTGCGGCCTTATTGGTGAAACTAACAGCAAGAATAGACTTCGGATCGATATGAAGATTATCGACCATATGAGAAATTCGGTATGTCAGGGTACGAGTTTTACCACTGCCTGCACCGGCCAGAATCAGTACTGGACCTTCAATTGTTTCTGCTGCTTCGCGCTGCTTGTCATTAAGACCACTAAGAGAAATCATAGACAGACTTTGCTTTAAATCTTGCAATTAGACAACACGATTTTTGACAAATAGTTAGTTGAGTGGAACACTTAAGTATTGGAGAAAATTATGATTATTAGAATGTTGCAACGAGCAATAATCACCCTTATATTTGTTTCTAACTCAATGGCCTACTTTGGTGAAAATAGGCCGCCTATTGTTAACCATTTTGAAAATAAGTCTAGTTTAGCTTCAAAAACTGATATTGAATCGGTGATTAATAAACAGTCCCCAGTTCGCTCCCAAGGCCAACGTGGTGCTTGTACAATGTTCACTACAATTGGCCTGATTGAGTCCTACTTAATTGGTAATGGAATCTCTAGTAAGTCCATCGATTTATCGGAAGAGTGGATGCAGTATACAATTATGCGCAATAAAGAAACTGAGGGATCTTCTACTTCTAAAAATTTGCGTGAAGTTCTAAACTCTGGAGTTGTGTACGAAAATACATGGCCGTATCTTGGAAAGAAATGGTTGACCCTTGATGATTACGTAGAGAGTCGACAAACTTGTGAACATCTCGAAGGAAATGTGAGTCTTTTAAAACGTTGTTTACTTGGTCATCGTGATCCGAGGCTATATGATATGCCGGTACATCAGTTAATCGAAGTTGATCCAAAGTTTGAAGCAATTCGTTCAGAAGCGATGCTGCTTAAAGATCAATTAATAAAAAATCTTTATAAGAAAAAGTCTTCTTATCGAGTTAAGACAACGGCTAAGATAAGAGAGCTTTTGATTCAAGGAAAACCTCTCATCATGGGGACTAAGCTTTATTACGGGTCGTGGAATAGTTCAAAAGTGGAGACCTATGATATTCAACCTAGAGATAAAGATACTTGGTACCAAGGTATTGTTGGTTATCCTGAAGTAGGAAGTCGTGATCGTGAGATCTCAGCAGTTAATGGCGGAGGACACTCTATTACTATTGTTGGCTATGACGATGACGTGATTGTTAAAACAAATATGTTAATGACTGATGGTAGTACTAAGGAATTTTCATATAAGGGAGTTTACTATTTTAAAAACTCTTGGGGTGTTAAAGGTTTTGGTAAGAAATTTATCTTAAATAACCGATCATATCCGGGCTATGGAATGATTACACAAAAATATGCCAACGAGTTTGGCACCTTCTATTCAATTGAATAAGTAAATGATATAAGAAAGAGTATATTTTTAAAATAACAGGGGAATTATGATGGCGAAGAAAGCGACGAAAAAAGTAGCGAAGAAAGCGACGAAGAAAGTAGCGAAGAAAGCGACGAAGAAAGCGACGAAGAAAGTAGCGAAGAAAGCGACGAAGAAAGTAGCGAAGAAAGCGACGAAGAAAGCGACGAAGAAAGTAGCGAAGAAAGCGACGAAGAAAGTAGCGAAGA